>JBDHUL010000007.1:0-23989 GCA_039812985.1 Saccharimonadaceae bacterium (SeqCode) | reverse complement strand
TGGTTTCAGAAGGACGACATTTTATCGCGCATCATCCGTTACTTGACGCTACGCTTCTTCTTGGGGTTGTTGCCGTTATTCTTTCGACGTCGGTTGGCCATCTCATCTGATGCAGAGCCCAGAGTAACCCCCTGTCTACTACTTTACGACGACGCATTCTGGGCCATAGAGGGCGGCAATTTTATCGGCCAGATCTGGTGCTAGATCGATTCGAAACGGCAGGCGTAGGGCAGATTTTTTATTCTCCCCAAGCACAAGTATGATTTCACTGCTGCCGGGAAAATCATTAAGCGTCTTTTTTAAACGGAGTAGTAGTGCGTGGTCATCTGGGTCTTTGACATGCACAAACATCTTCTTCGGTGTATCGTCGATCGGTACATACGTCACCGGCTCGGCCGCTTCCCTCGCTGGTCGCGGTGCTGTCTTTTCAGTTCTGGCTTTTGGAGCTTTCATCTTCTTCCCAACGGCCTGATAGTTATCGAGCTCATCATTGGTGACAAAGACCACTTCGTCGGCAATCACCTTAGCTTCACCAAGAGTATTGCCGTCACGGTCAGTGCTGGAAACTTTGCCAGTTACCTTAACAACGGCGTCCTGAACAAGTTGTTCGCCAAGTTCTTCAAACAGTTTCGGAAAGACAATCGCTTCACCTTCTCCCGATTTGTCCTCCACGCGCAAGAACGCCATTTTGCTACCATTTTTTGTGACAATCACCCGCACCGCGCTGAGTACGCCGCCAACAGTAACTTTTTTCTTGTCATGACCGACCTCAAGGCTCCCAAGGGCAACCGTCTGTTCGGCAAAGTAGTCATCGTACCGATCGAGCGGGTGCGCACTGAGATACAATCCAAGTAATTCACGCTCCCACTGGAGCTGCTCTCGTTCGTGGTATTGTTCCGGCGACGGCAGTATGGTCACGTCGGGTATTTCGACTGCGTCGCTCAACCCGCCGAACAAATCGGCCTGGTTGGTGACGGCATCTTTCTGCATACGCGATGCATATGCCACAATACTATCGAGGTTAAACAGTAAATCCGAACGCGTGCCAAACTCGTCAAATGCCCCGGCCTTTATGAGCGATTCCCACGCTTTGCGGTTAAAACGGCTCGTACTGACACGCCGCGCAAAATCGCTCACGCTCACAAATAGCCCGTCCGCATCTCGCGTACGGAGTATCTCTTCGACTGCTGCCGTACCCACACCTTTCACCGCCGCCATGCCAAAACGGATTTTTTGCTCGTTCGGTACCACAGCAAACTCAACAAACGACTGATTGACATCGGGTGACAGCACCGTGAGGCCAGCATGACGGCATTCCGCTATTTCTATAGCAAGCCGATCTACATCGTCTGCATCGCTTGTCATAAGAGCGGCCATGAACGCGTCAGGGTAGTGTGCCTTGAGGTACGCCGTCCAGTATGCAATAAGTCCATAACAGGCAGCGTGGCTTTTATTAAAACAGTAGTTAGCAAACTCAACCAGCTGGTCCCAAAACTTTTCCGCCACCGCTCGTTCCGCGCCGCCAAATGTAACAGCACCTTCGACAAATTCAGGACGAATTTTGAGCATGAGGTCCATTTTTTTCTTACCGACCGCTTTACGCAACGTGTCGGCTTGACCTCCGGTAAACCCACACCATTCTTTGCTGATCTGCATGAATTGTTCCTGATAAACCAGGATACCATAGGTGTTTTTAAGGGAATTTTCCATGCCCGAGTGGAGGTAGGTTATTTTCTCATCGCCATGTTTGCGTTTGATAAAACTATCAATAAACTGCATAGGCCCGGGACGATAAAGCGCCACCATAGCAATAATATCGTCAAACACACTTGGTTTCAGCTCTCGAAGGTACCGCTTCATACCAGCTGATTCAAGCTGAAACACGCCGGTCGTATCACCGCGCTGGAATAACTCGTACGCCGCAGTGTCATCGAGTGGTATCGTCCCGAGGTCAATATCAGTTTTGTACACTTTTTTAATAATACGAAGCGCATTTTTGATGATGGAAAGGTTTGATAGGCCCAAGAAATCCATTTTAAGTAGCCCGAGTTCTTCAATGGGCACCATAGGGTACTGCGTTGCAACGACACCCTTTTGCGCCATCTCGAGCGGGGCAAATTTAACAATATCGTCCGGCGCAATCACCACGCCCGCCGCGTGCACCCCGTGGCTGCGAATTGTCCCTTCGAGCCGCACTGCATAATCAATCACCCGCTTTGCAGTCTGGTTATTCTCGTACTCCTTCTTCAGATCGGGGTCCTTATCTTTGCTCGTCGCCAGCGGGATATGACGACCCTGCACTGGCGCCGGTATGAGTTTCGCAAGTCGATCGGCCTCCCCGTACGGTACTTGCAGCACACGAGCAACATCACGCACGGCAGCCCGAGCAGCCATGGTGCCAAATGTCGCAATATTTGCCACTCGTTCGGCCCCGTATTTACCGACACAGTACTGTATTACTTCGTCACGGCGAGTGTCCTGTATATCGATGTCAATATCTGGCATCGATATGCGGTCGGGGTTTAAGAACCGCTCAAACAGCAGGTCGTAGTGCAATGGGTCGAGTTCGGTGATACGAACGGCATAGGCAATAATCGACCCAGCCGCCGAGCCACGCCCCGGACCAAACACAATCCCTTGGTCCTTGCCCCAGTTGATAAAGTCCTGCACGATAAGAAAGTACCCGTTAAATCCCATACTATCGATGACGCCCAGCTCATAATCAACGCGCTGAACAATAGCCGGATCAAGGAGGGCGCGAACGGTTTTCTCGTCAAGCTCATCAGCGTCACGACGCGTTTTGTCGCCGTAGCGGTGTGCAAGACCGCTCCAGACGAGTTTGTGTAGATAGGTTTTCTCGTTAAAGCCTTTCGGTGTCGGAAATGTAGGGATGAGTATTTTACCAAACTCAAAACTGACATCGCAGCGATCGGCAATGGCTTTGGTATTGCGTATGACCTCGGGGTGATCCTTACCCCACGTGTCAATAATCTCCTGAGGGTCTCTCACGTGCAGATGCACATTTTTGAGCGACATACGGTCTTCATCGGCCAAAAACGCACCCGTCCCCACACACAGTAATATCTCGTGCGCGTCCTGATCATCGATATTGACATAGTGCGCATCGCTTGTCACGACACAGGGGATGTCCAATTCTTCGCCGAGTCGAAACAGGTACTTGTTCACTTTTACCTGTAAGGGCATTTCAGTGTGGTCTTGTACTTCAAGGTAATAACGATCGCCAAAAGTCTTTTTATACCAAAGAGCCACTTCCTTCGCTCCCTCGTAATCATCAGCTTGTAGCCGCTCGCCCACCTCGCCGCCAAGACAAGCACTCAAGACAATCAACCCGGCGTTGTATTTTTCGAGCAAGTCGTGGTCTATGCGCGGTTTATAGTACATACCCTCGAGATTCGCCGTCGTGCTGAGTACCATAAGGTTTTGATACCCTTCGTTATTCATTGCCAGCAAAATGAGGTGGTACCGTGCTTTGTCCTTCGCCGGATCGCGGTCGTGGATCGTCCGCGCTGCCACATATGTTTCAATACCGATGATGGGCTTTATACCTTCGGCTTGGCAGGCTTTATAAAACTCAATAGCCCCTGACAATGTTCCATGATCGGTCATCGCCACGGCACGCATACCGGTCTCCTTAACCTTGCCGACAAGTTCACCGACTTTCGTCAACCCGTCGAGAAGACTATGATGCGTATGGTTATGCAGATGAACATAGTCCGACGGCTGCAACGCCGCTGTTTTTGGTTGTTTTCCCTCACTCATATAGTACGTCCATTATACCCCACCATGTGGAGTAAACCGATATCCGGTAACCGGCCTGACGGTTCAACGCGGCTGCAGCGTTCGAATAATCTGCTCAACCAGTGGCCAATTGACAAACCAGCCGAGAACCCACACGACGAGCGCTATCACCACCGTCCCGCCGAGCGCACTGCCGAGACCAAAATACACCCCCCTGAAGAAGTTTACCCGGTAAATCCGACGACGATTATGGTACATGTCGTCAAAAAAATCATTCAGCGCCGCCTCGCGTACTTCGGCGAGACGACGCTTTTCACGTTCTGCGTTAAGTACTCTTGTAGCCACAACGAGAGGTTAATACTTTACTGGTTTATTTTTTCGTCGGCCCATCAGCTCGGTTAAACCCATCACGCGCCCCTTTGACCGCATTTTCGGCTCTATCCCGAAGATCTTTTGCTTGCGTTTCGAGGTCAGATTTGACAGCTTCAGCCTTTTGCTTAACCTCGGCGGCTTTTTTTTCGGCCTTTTTCTTCATCTCATCGGCCTTTTTCTTGAGATCATCTCGGGTTTCTTTTCCGCTTTTTGGAGCCGTCAGGAGGGCTGCAACCCCGCCAACAATCGCGCCAAACACCGCACCGAGAGCAAATTTACTTTTTGACATACTATTTCTCCTTTCGTTTCTTGTACTTCTTTATCTGATCACCAACGAGTTGAGCAAGCAGGGCTGGCGACGCAAATTTTGTCGCTGTTGCAGCAAAATTACTCACCCGCTCTACGGCGTTTTGCGTCGTCGAAGCAATCATCTTTATCTGTTTCGTGACCTTGATGAGCTGTACGGTCAGGACAATCGCTAAGACGAGAAATAGCGCTAGAAAAATAGAGAGGATAATAACGAGTATTTGCATTGCATCCATAGTTAAGGTGTCCTTCTTTCGTTTACAAACTCTATCATACCACTAAATACCGCAAATAAACTGTGAGGTATTTCACTATTTGAACATTGCCCTGACAGCTTCAGCGTAGTCTTCATGTTCAAGTACATAACGGGTATACGCCAGGAAATAATTTTTCGGGTCGCCGGTTGTTACCCACTGCCCTTTTGTTGTCACAACATGAACATCGCCCTGCTCTGCCATGTTAGTAATCGCGTCAACCGTCCAGAGTTCGCTATCGAGGCCCGTATTGCTCGGTACGAGATGCTCAAACACTTCGGGAGTGAGGAGATAGCGCCCATATGACGCAAGTGTCGAAGGGGCGTCCTCGACGGAAGGCTTTTCGACAATTCGATCAAGTTTATCGCCGTTTTTGAGTTGTATGATCCCGTATTTATTCACTACCGCTGGGTCAACCTCTTGGGCCATAATGATCGCTTTGGCATCCGGTGCTGCTTTGTAAGCTTCGACAAGGGAGCTGGCATCAGAGGCGCCAAATACCACGTCATCGCTATAAAATGCCAAAAAAGCTTCGTCGTTTCGGATGTAATCCTTCGCGCTCACTATGGGCGAGCCGTTGCCATAGGGTAACGATGGGTCTTGCTCGATGACGACAATTTTTGGAAAATCAAGCACATGCTGAACCGGCTCGTAACGGTCCTCTTTGCCCTGTGACGCAAGTTGTTTTCGAATCCGGTTGACGCTGTTATTAAAGTAGTCTTCGTAGATTGGCTTGCCCTCCGGCGTCGCCACGATGATAATTTCATGTATACCTGCCGCTACACATTCTTCGACAACAAACTGCATGATAGGCCGGTTCCCAAGTGGCAGCATGGCTTTTGGTATAGTTTTGGTGATTGGCAAATAGCGGCTCGCAAACCCTGCGTCAGTGATAATTGCTTTGGTTGGTGTTCGGAGTTGTGTCATGCGAAGTATTATATCCTTTCTCGCAGTAGTTTTTGTACCAGCGTCGGATTAGCCTTGCCGGCTGATTTTTTCATAATCTGTCCGACGAGAAATCCTATCACTCGCTCGTTACCGGCTTTGATGTCGTCGATTGCCCGTGCATTCGCCGGATCGCTGAGGACTACATCGACCATTGCCGCTACAAACCCTTCGTCACTCACTTGGAGCAGGTTTTTCTGTTCGGCAATCGCTCGTGGTGAACCGCCGCGCGACACCAGCTCGCCAAGCACTTCTTTAGCAGCAGTTGAACTAAGTTCACCCCCCTCAACCATGGCTGACAACTCCGCGAGCTGCTCGGTGTGTACTATTTGCTCTGTCTCGACGTGACGTTCTCCTGCTAAGACACTCGATAGCCAGTGGGCTGCCCGCACAGCCGTTGCATCACCGTGAGCCCTGCGCAGTTCAAAAATCGTCTCAGCATTGCTTCGTTTTTGTAGAAGCGCCTGCGCGACCGAACCATCAAGACCGAGTTCGCGAAATGTCGCTCGATAGACATCTGGAAGTAACGGCATATTCGCCCTCACCTCATCAACAAATGCCTCATCGAGATGCACCGGTGGTAGGTCGGCATCGGGAAAGTACCGGTAGTCATGAGCGTCTTCTTTACTCCGCTGGGCGAATGTTTCTTGTTTGTCTTCGTTCCACCCGCGAGTTTCCTGTACGACCCGTTCGCCATTTTCGAGCATTTTGGTTTGCCGCGCCACTTCGTACTCAACTGCTTTCTCAACTGCCTTAAACGAATTCAGGTTTTTGGTTTCAGTACGCGTTCCAAGAGGTCCACCCGCTTTTGCCACCGATACATTGACATCAAACCGCATATTACCATGGTACAAATCCCCAAATGTCACATCGGCATAGGTCATGAGGAGATACAGTTCCTGAGCATAGGCCTTAGCCTCTTCAGCAGTGTGCATGTCTGGTTCTGACACGATTTCAATGAGCGGCGTGCCGGCTCGATTTAAATCAACGAGGCTGTAGTCGGCACCGGCCGGGTGGGTCAATTTACCAGCATCCTCCTCAATATGCGCATGATGAATCCGCACCTGCTTCACAGAACTATCGCCGCACGTAATCGTCACTGAGCCGGCTCCAATTGTCGGCTCAGCCAACTGAGTAATCTGGTATCCCTTCGGAAGGTCAGGATAAAAGTAGTGCTTGCGCTCAAAACGACTCACCGGACGTATCTGAGCCCGAAGAGCCAGTCCTGCCCGAACAGCGAGACGCACGACTTCTTTGTTAAGCACCGGTAACGTCCCTGGCAGCCCAAAGCAAATAGGGCTCACTGTCGTGTTTGGTGCTGCCTCACGGGCGTCATTGTCCGCCCCGCTGAATAGCTTTGTAGTGGTACGTAATTGTACATGGCACTCAATCCCAATCGTCGGCTGGAGCTGCTCCCCGCTTGCGCTCATCTTATTCGGGTCTACGGATGAAGATACGGTCATAATGCCCCCAAGTCTTTCAATGCGTATTTGAAACTAGCCAAGGCCTGCCGCGTTACCTTGGACGATAGGGTTACTCCTTCTTCATGCGCCAAACGGTTGCGCAGTTTGTGTGCCGCCCAAACAGCGTCACGTTTCGTAAACAACCGTCCTGCTGACACCATACGCTCACCCATACTCGTTCCTTTATAGCCTTTTTCCTTCAAGGCCCGATCGAGGAGCTTGTCGGCGTTGAGTACCGCAAGTTGCCACGACGCCTGGTCTTTAGTCACCGACTGCTCAAGACTCAGCCAGTCGCTTTGGTATTTTTCACGGTTCAAACCCTTGGGCGCACGACGCGTTAACCAAATAACCACGAAAAGCACAACCGCCACAATGAGAACACCAAGCACAAAGAACACCGGTGTATTGTTACTGACGAGCATGAAGTTCCTCCCACCTTTCAGCCGCATCCAACACGATATCATCTCGGCGCATCGGTGCAATAAACTGAATCCCGACCGGCAGTCCAGTTGTCGTCATACCCGCCGGTACGCTTATCGCACTTACTCCCGCAAGACTAGGTGGCACCGTCATAAGGTCAGCTAAATACATTTGCACAGGATCGTTCGTATTTTCACCTAGCTTAAAGGCTGGCATAGGAGCGGTCGGACATAGGAGCACGTCATGGTGAGCAAAAGCTGCATTGAACTCGTCAATGATAAGTGTACGGACGGTTTGGGCCTTTTCATAGTAGGCGTCGTAGTAACCGCTTGAAAGCACGTAGTTACCTATGAGAATACGCCGTTTGTTTTCATCCATAAAGCCCGCACTGCGGCTGGCCTCGTAAACGGCCGACAAGCGCGGTGCATCGACGCTTATGCCGTATTTTATACCGTCGTAGCGCGCGAGGTTCGAGGTCAACTCTGCCGGCACCACGATATAATACACGGCGAGGGCATGTCGAAATGTCGGCAAACTGACCATTTCAACGGTGTGCCCCGCTGATTTTAGAGCCTGAACAGCCGTTTCGGTGATACTGGCTACTTCAGTGTCAACACCGTCGCCGAAACACTGCTCAATAACGCCAATTCTAAGAGATTTGTCGTTCGCCGTGCTCATCGCACCAAGCGAAGCTATGTCTATGGTCGTACTGTCGCGCTCATCAACGCCTTTTATAACATCCAGGACGAGTCGCGCATCGCTCACCGTGGTCGCAATAGGCCCCACGACATCAGTACTGCTCGCCATTGCAACAACCCCGTACCGGCTCACTGAGCCATAGGTAGGTTTGAGCCCGACGACGCCGTTAAAACTAGCCGGCTCTCGTATAGACCCGCCAGTGTCAGTGCCAAGAGCAAACGGCACAATACCGCTAGCGACCGCCGTCGCCGATCCGCCACTGCTACCACCCGCAACTCGCTCGTCATCAAAGGCATTTTTGGTTGGCCCAAAATATGAATTTTCCGTACTACCACCATGGGCAAACGAATCAAGGTTGGTTTTACCAATACATATGGCTCCTTCGGCCTCAAGCTTTTCAATAACCGTTGCCTGATACGGCGCCGTAAAGTTTTCGAGCATATGCGAGCTTGCGGTCGTATGACTGTCAAACGTCAGGATATTGTCTTTGGCAAGAAACGGTACGCCCGCCAGCCGCCCGACAGCTTTACCATCTTTGAGGCGTTGGTCTATGTCATCGGCCCGTTCAAGCGCTCGTGTCTCTATTACTTCAAGAACAGCGTGCTTCGTATCGGCACTAGCCCGCAACAGAGCTTCCTGTACGACCGCTCGAACGCCACGCCTTGCGATGTCTTCTTGTATATCGGCAATGGTCACGCGAGAACTCGCTTTACTTTTATCTGCCCGTCCTGGGTTGCTGGGGTATTCTTCAGTAACGCCTCGCGGTCAAGCCCGTAGTTGACGAGTACATCGTCACGCCACACATTTTCGAGATTGGTAACTTGATACGTCGGCTGGACGCCACTCGTATCGACATCGTTCAGCTGTTCTACAAAACCAATAATCCCTTCCAGCTCACCGCGCAAACGCAGCGCTTCTTCGTCTGTAATGAAGAGGGCTGATAGTGAGGCAAGTTTTTTTACATCATCAAGAGAAATGGTGGTCATGCGTAGCTCCTAGTATACCATCTTAGTAGCTACTCGGAGAAACGCTGGTGGTCCCGTTGGTTTTGTCGACATCAAAGGCATTTTGCGTGCGAAGCTTAAAACAGACTCGCCCTTTTATATGATCCCTGAACGACCAGTACGACGGATAGACATCTGGAACTTCTCTCATGGCTGGTACAGGCTCTGTCTGCCCCGATCTGTTCGTGGTGTCGGTCAGGAAATCCGCACAGAGCTCATAACGTTTGTCGTCAATCACATGGTACTCATAGCGGTCTAATCGATCAGCTGTAGCCGATGTCAACGACAGATCGCTGAGCGACGCCGGGAGCTTTCCTGCGTTATCGCCGCCGTAGGTCAGAACGGCCGTCTGAATGTTCGACAGATCATTTTCTGTCATATCGTCTTGTTTTGTGCTACGAATTTGTCCCGCCGACACAACGAGCAGCGCGATGATGAGTATTGTTGACACCGCACCCAGCACCCCTGCAAAAATAGTGCGCGACGGCCGTCCGAATTTTGGATACGCAAACATCATGCCAACATGCAGCGCTGCGGCAACCAGCGCCGGCAACACCATACGAAGCATTGCATCGCTCAAGACCTCTGAAGGATCAATGGCGAGTCGAACAAGCATATACACTGCCATAAATACGAGTCCTATCGCTCCCACGATGAGGGCAAAATAGTAGATAGAAATCAGTACCTTGTATAGTGCTGACTGCGCGTGTAGCGGATGCTGCTGACTCTCGGCTCGACTTCGAAGATAAAATACAAGTGTCACCGGAAGCCATACAATCATAGCTACCACGATCCACACCGCAAAATCCCCCATGCGCCAAGTCGCCGCTCCACCTCCCGTAAGGTAGTTACACAGCGTAAACACCCCATAGTCGAGCACGACAAGTGTCGTAACGAGACCAAACAAACTCATGAACAACTCAAACCCGTACAGGCTGGTACGCTCCAAGAACTTTTTTGGCTGCGACGGTGCCTTTTTTGCAATTGACGTTGCCATACTCTACTCCTTTTCCTTTATGCTTTGTATTGTATCACGAAGTTCGGCGGCTTTTTCGAATTCGAGATTTGCCGCCGCTAACTCCATCTGAGCTGTCAGATCTTTCACCAATCCCGGAAGTTCTTCTTTGGGTATTTTCCTGAGGTCAAGAGACGACTTTTTCTCCTCTGACTTCGGTATCACGGCCCGCAGCCCTTCATCAACTGCTTTGGCGACACTGGTCGGCGTAATCCCATGCGCCACATTGTACTGTTCCTGCACAGTTCGACGGCGATTTGTTTCGTCAATAGCCGCCCGCATACTACCCGTGATTACATCCGCGTACATGAGTACCGTTCCCTGTTCGTGACGCGCCGACCGGCCAATCGTCTGTACGAGAGCGCTGGTTGAGCGCAAAAAACCTTCCTTGTCAGCATCCATTATTGCCACCAGTGACACCTCGGGTAAATCAAGCCCTTCACGTAACAGGTTAATACCGACCAGTATATCGTACACGCCAGTGCGAAGGTCCCGAAGTATATCGCTCCGTTCCAGCGTATCGACATCGCTGTGGATATAGGCTGTTTTCATGTCAAGCTCCTTCAGGTACTCCGATAAGTCCTCGGCCATGCGTTTTGTCAACGTTGTCACCAGTACGCGCTGCCGCTTTTCCACTCGATCGCGTATTTCGGCAATAAGGTCATCAACCTGCCCCTCAATGGGTCGGACGTCGATACGCGGATCAAGTAGCCCGGTCGGACGAATAATCTGCTGCGTCGGTGTCGGCGAGTGCTGTAGCTCATAGTCCGCTGGTGTCGCCGATACATACACGACTTGGTTGATGTGTCCGGTAAATTCGTCAAACCTAAGCGGCCGGTTGTCGAGCGCACTCGGCAACCGAAACCCATGCTCAACAAGTATCTCTTTACGGGCGCGATCACCGTTGTACATGCCGCGTACCTGGGGTAGTGTCATGTGGCTCTCATCGATAAACATAAGAAAATCGTCCGGAAAATAGTCCATAAGAGTCATCGGCTGTTCGCCCGGCTCGCGGTCAGTCAGATACCGGCTATAGTTTTCGATACCTTTCACAAATCCAGTTTCTTCGAGCATCTCGAGGTCAAATTTAGTACGCTGCCCTAAGCGTTGAGCCTCGAGGTATTTGTTGTGTTTCTCAAAGTAGGCCAATCGTTCATCTAATTCGCTTCGAATATCTCCTAGTACACCCCTTAATTTTTCCTCGGGCGTCACAAAGTGGCTACTTGGGAACACGGTGAGCTCTGATGGCTCGCTGATAATCTCGCCGGTCAATGGGTTGATACTTGTCACACGCTCAATCTCATCGCCGAAAAACTCCAGTCGTACTGCCGTTTCGCTTCCCGCCGGAAAAATATCTATGACATCACCCCGCACTCGAAAATTCCCGCGGCTAAAATCGATGTCATTGCGGTGATACTGTATGTCGGTCAGCTGCCGTATAAGTTTGTCGCGCACCCGTCGCTCACCTTTTTTTACTCGCACTGCGAGGCTCGAGTAGTCGCTCGGCGATCCGATGCCGTAAATACAACTGACACTCGCAACGATAATCGTATCGCGCCGCGTCAGAAGGGCATCGGTCGCAGCATGCCGTAACCGGTCAATTTCTTCGTTTATGGCACTGTCTTTTTCGATATACGTGTCGCTACTCGCTATATACGCCTCTGGCTGATAGTAGTCAAAATAGCTCACAAAATAATGGACTTCGTTCTCGGGGAAAAAGGCCTTGAACTCTGAGAATAGTTGTGCCGCTAGTGTTTTGTTGTGAGCCAGCACAAGCGTCGGCACATTTTGTTGTGCGATGATATTGGCCATCGTAAAAGTCTTACCCGAACCAGTGACACCGAGGAGTGTCTGCTCTTTGGTGCCACCCTCGAGCCGCCCGACTAACTCAGCAATAGCTCCGGGCTGATCGCCAGTTGGCTGATAATCGCTTGTCAAATGAAACGCACTCATAGGTCTATTTTACCACCCCTTGAGCTGCCGCGCTGCTTATGCTATGCTACCACTAACATGTCAGACACAAACACCGACGCAGAGCACGTCCACGTTCAGTGGAAACCCAGTCTCAAGATGATCAAAGTCGAACGCGAAGCACGGCGTCACATGCTCGGTAGCGACGACGAGTTCAAACGAGCCTTTGAGATACTTGACCGTCACCCAAAACGCGTGACCTTTTTCGGCTCAGCCCGCGACTTGCCGCATAACGAATCCTACCGTGAAGCCGCCCGCAACCTCGCTTACCAACTGGCGAAAAGAGACTACGCCATTGTATCTGGCGGCGGTGGGGGTATTATGGCAGCGAGTAACAAGGGTGCCTATGACGCCGGCGGAGTTAGTATAGGGTTCAACATCCAACTACCACACGAGCAACACCTCAACCCATTTACAACCGAAAACCTGGCATTTCACTACTTTTTTACACGCAAAGTCATGATGACATTTTTCTCTCACGCCTACGTTTACTTCCCTGGTGGATTCGGCACACTCGACGAACTAACCGAAATCATCACCCTCATCCAAACCAAAAAGATGCCTCCGCTCCGTATTGTATTGTTCGGCCACGACTACTGGGATGACTTTGATGCGTTCATAAAAAAACAATTGCTCGGCAACGGCTATATATCTGAACGTGACGATGCCATCTATACCATCACCGACGACGTCACTGCGGCCGTCCACCTCATCGACTGCGGACGATCATGAGAAGAAAATAGAACTAAGCAGTTCGAGAACACATTTTAAGTAACCGCTGTTCTATATGACGTAAAGGCTTCCTCGTTTACCTGGGCAGCTTTTCTGGGGCAATCATATCGTTATCAAGCTGGTTGAGCACTTGCTCGCGGAGATTTTTTACCCCCATATAGCGAGAAAACAGTTCGTTCCACAAGCTTTCACGAAAGTGATAACTATACAATGTATCATAGCCTTCACCGTTTGAGTAACTCAGCGATACGTCCATCAGATTAAAGGTTAACGGTTTGCCGTCGTACATTTTACCGACATAATCCTGCTCCAGCCAGAACGACATTTCTGGGTCGATAAGCGTCAACATCTCTTCGGCCCTTCGCCAGTGCAAATCCTCAGGCTGCACGTGCGGCTCGAACGCTTCGGGATGCGACTCGGCCCCTGCTATGGTAGGACGACCAAAATACCGCTGTATAACTCTCCAGTGAACGTACCGTCCTGCCATCTGCGCGGCGTTGCCGGGGTCAGCCACCAACGTATTCACCACTACTTCGCCAAAGTTTGGCTGTACTTGTTTGAGTTTGAAAAAGGCCGAATACAAGCGTACTTCGTTAACGTAGTGGAGAAGCAGCGGCAACGTTTTCAGGACAATACCCTTCATGCGGTCGGTTTTCATAGGCACCACGACTATAGTACCCATTTCCTTGGTATGGGTAACGTTGTGCATTTTTTTCTGCACAAAATGTTCCGCGAGGTCAGCGTATTTGTCGTGGTTCATGATGATGATAGATATCTCGCGCGACTCAAAATCACTCGGCGTAATGGTTTTGAAAAGCTCGTCATAGGCATTGAGCCACTCAGGACCTTCCGAAAACCGTAGCGCCGTATACACTTCGTCGATGTTTTCATGCTTAAGCATACTATCGACCGACCGATACCCGAGACGTTTCATAAGTTGCTTCGGCGGCATGGTTTTTAGCAGTTTTTTCGCCACTGCACGTTTCAATACCCAACAGCCGCGTGGAATATCCAGTGCTTCAACGGCCTTCACCATAAGCGGCACCATTTCATTGACATCGTCAGGGTCACTCCCGCCAATACGCGCCGCCACCCGAGCGTTGTCCTTTGCTAAACGCGCCATTTGAGCAGCGTATAGTTCGCGGCCAGTAGTATCGTCAGGGTCAAGCCCAAGCGCAGATGTACTGGCTCTCATTTTTTGGGCAATTTCGGCGATGAGCCGCGCATCTTGCCCATTATGACCGCTTGCCTGCTCAAGCTGTCGCACCGACAGCGAGAACAATGGTTCTTCGGCCTGAAGTAATTCCTGAAGTATACCCGCCATGCTCTATAACTCCTTCTCTGTTATGTCCATGCTGTGCAGGGCCGTACCAAAGTGCAGTATGCCGTCTTTGGCGCCAATTTTTGTCACGACGCTCGTCGAGTTGGCACTTGCGAACACGACCGATTCTTTCAACGACTTACCAAGTAACCATTGGCTCAAAAACCCGCTTGCAAAGGCATCACCCGCCCCAGTTCTGTCAACGACGGGCACGTCCTCGTACATACCAGCGCGGACGATAGTTTTACCGTCACTCGCCACCACGCCGCGCGGACCATCAGACACGATAACCACCGGCGAGTAGTGAAGTCCATGCCGCACCAACTCTTCAAGTGTTTCGCCTTCAACCAGTTGCTGCATCTCTTCTTTATTGAGACACAGAACGTCCACACTGTCGAGGAGACTCCGCAGTTTTGTTCCGCCGCTCAGTTCGCTGCCGGCCGGGTTTAACATAACTTTTACGTTGCGGGTAGTTGCCCATGATACAATGCGCTCCAGCGTTTCAACCGACCCGAGTGCCGTCGGATACACCCAGTCAGGTGTCGTAACAGTTCCAAGCAACTGTTCGATGTCCTTTGCTGTCGGCAACTGACCATGAAAGTTGAGTATAGTGCGCTCCCCGCTCGGTGCCAGCAAGACTGTCGAATAGCTGGCTTGCAGCCCAGTATGTTGTACGACATGGGACGTATCAACGCCTTCAGCATCAAGCGCACGCAGGCTTGCTTCAGAAGCAGGATCGTGTCCAAGCCCCCACAGATACTCCGCGCGCAACCCTTGCCGCACAAGGGTGACTGCGACATTTGTCGCATTCCCGCCTGTCGCAAAATAGAGTTCGTCGATGTCCAATTTCGCCCCAAGCGGCAGGTGTGTATAGGCCACATCCCCCTCAAGCGTCGGATCAAATTCGTCGTCACGTAAAAATACGTCCTGTGTCGCTTTGCCGATACACAGAACGGTCGGTATGGTTTTTCCCTCGTCGTTCATATTGCCCTTCCTCCCGGTCACCGTACGGCCTTGCCAGCACTGCCAAACGCTGCTATTTTTTCTTCGACCACCGCTTGCACGGCGTCGTATACTTCCGGCATGAGCTTGACAATGGCATACTCGTCAGGATGCTCGGCGAGAACTTTTTCAAGCGTTGAACGAAATGCGTAGCGCATATCACTGTTTATGTTGATTTTACTCACCCCTATTTTCGCCGCCTCTTCAAAGTAGTGTAGCGGCGTCCCCGACCCGCCGTGCAGGCTCATCTGACAGTCGATAGCGTCGCGAATATGCTGTAACAGCTCGAGGTCAAGTTCTTTCGGCACCGGATATTTACCGTGAAGGTTGCCGACTGCGGCCGCAAACGTATCGATCCCGGTTGTGTCAACAAATGCCCGCGCCCCCTCTGGGGTCGAAAATGTTTTCTTTACTTCATCGTAGTCAATCGTTTCACTGTGCACGTTTGATGACCCGCCGAAATAGTGGGGTTCCGACTCGACGAGCGCTCCGGTAAATCGGGCATACTCGACAACCTCGCGGGTTTTGGCAACAATTTCTTCTGCGGTGGCGTCGTGGTTCGCTTGGGATATGTCGATATGGATAAACTCGTACCCGGCATCAATCGCCCGTTTGCAGTCTTCGACGGTCGGACTATGGTCGAGGTTGAGATACATTTCGACGCCATACTCTGCTCGGTAGTTATCGACGAGGTCGCGTACGTTTTCAAGGCCCATCGCCTTTACTTCGCCGTCGCTTACTTCGACAAGCACGGGCGCTTCTAGCTTCTGTGCCGCTCGCGCTACTGCAATCAACGTTTCCTGGTTGTCGATATTAAAAGCCCCAACCGCAAAGTGCTGTTGACGCGATCGCTGCATGAGATGCCGCGCTCGCACCGTTCTGTCCCGAATATCATTAATACCTAAACTCATACGCCTCCTTTAACGGTGATACTGTGGTGTTGTTTGTATAAAATCCTGCGCAACCTGAACAATCCCATCGGCGTTCAAGCCAAAATGTGCCAGTAATTCGTCGGGCTTTCCTGACTCGCCGAAACGGTCCTGCATCCCTACGCGCCGAAGTGGCGTTGGCATCTGTTCAGCCAGCAGCTCAGCCACAGCCGACCCAAATCCGCCAGCCATTTGAGCTTCTTCAACACTGATCCCGCGGCCGGTCTTTTTCAGACTCGCCACAATGGTAGACTCATCGAGCGGCTTGATGGTTGGTACATGAACAACCTCGGCCTGCACTCCATGCTTCCCAAGCTCTTTCGCGGCGAGCAGGCACTGGTAGGTCATCGCTCCAGTGCCGAGCAGGGTCACGTCAACACCTTCGCGCAGTACATAGGCTTTTCCGAGTTCGAATGGGGTAAGTGGCGTCGTAAACACGGCTGAGGCTTCACGTGCCAAACGGAGGTACGACGGCTGATTGTTTTTGGCAATCGCGAGTGTCGCTTTTTCTGCCTCGACACTATCGCCAGGAACAACGACCACCATGTGCGGCAGTACCCTCATAAGAGCAATGTCTTCAAGCATCTGATGCGTTGCTCCGTCTGGCCCAACTGACACTCCAGCATGCGACCCGACAATCTTTACTGGTCGGTCGTTGAGGCAGGCCGTGGTGCGTATCTGTTCCCAATTCCGTCCTGGACTAAACGCCGCATAGCTACTCGCAAATGGTATCTTGCCCATCGCCGCCATGCCAGCCGCCAGCGTCACCAAGTTCTGCTCAGCCACCCCAACCTCAACAAACCGTTCTGGATGCGCTTCTTTAAACACGTGCATCTGTGTTGATTCAGTGAGGTCCGCGCAAAGGGCAACAACGCGAATATCTTCGTCACCCGCCAGTTTAAGCCCTCTGCCAAACCCTTTGCGGATTGGTTCCTGTTCAATATCATCACTATAGAGCTTGGGGTGTAAATACAGGTTATTCATGTTCGCTCCGTATCTTACCGGCCAATGTCCGTAACTCGTGCAAGGCTTTTTTCGCCTGCTCACTGTTTGGCGGCATACCATGCCAGTGATAGTCGTATTCCATAAAATCAACCCCTTTGCCCGGTATGGTGTGCGCAATAATCACGCTGGGCTGGTGAGTAATCGCCCGTGCCATACTGGCGGCATCAACAATGCTCTCGACGTTGTTACCGTCAATTTCCTGAACATGCCAGCCAAAACTTTCCCACTTGCCACGCAGGTCCTCAAGCGGCATCACGCTCTCAGTGGTCCCGTCTATCTGGATATTGTTCCTATCAACAATCCCTATGAGGTTCGACAGCTTATACTTGCCCGCAAACATCGCCGCCTCCCATATATTGCCCTCATCGAGCTCACCGTCACCCATCATGACATAGACCCACTGATTCGGTCGTGGATCAATATATTGCATGACATACGCCATGCCAGCTCCTTGACTGAGGCCCTCGCCAAGCGGCCCACTGGTTGTTTCTACACCGGGTAACTTGATGCGCTCCGGATGACCTTGCAGACGCGACCCAAATGCACGAAGTGTCTTTAGTTCTTCAACTGGAAAATACCCGGCGCGGGCCAGTGCCGCATAGAGTACCGGATTTGTGTGGCCATTGCTCAGGAGCAATCTGTCGCGGCCATCCCAATCAGGCTTTGCGGGGTTATGTTTGAGTATACGAAAGTAGAGCGACGCAAAAATATCCGCCATCCCGAGCGGCCCGGCGCTATGACCCGAACCAGCCGTTTCCAGCATGCGAATGATGTCTTGACGAATGGTATTTGCCATTTGTTCAAGCTGTATGTCGGTTAACTGCCCACTCATCGTTAGTGTCTATTTTACCATAAGCACTTAGGAAACAAGCGCCACTAAACGGCGATATTCGTGCCGAGGATCATCGGCGTGCCGTAACGCCCCGCCGACGTTGATAACATCGACGCCAGCCCCAGCTATCAGCACTACATTGTCCGCGTTCGCGCCACCATCCCAGCCAATCTCCACCCGAGCATCTATATCGGCAATATTTGAGTGTAATTGTTGTATGTACGCGACGTTGTCGAGCGCCGCCAGTTCTGCTACACCGTCACCGCCTAGCTCGCCGCCAAACAAGAGAACATGGTCGGCTATCTCTATAAGTTCTCGCGCGTCTTCTGGATGAGTCGTCCGAAGCAGCGCCACCCCAGCCTTTACCCCCGCTTCCTGAATGAGGCGCATCACCTCTGGTAAGTCGCCGTGCGCCTCGGCGTGGATAATAATCATGTGCGGCCGCTTTGCCGTTAATACGCGTACTGCTTCTTCTGGATAGAGATACATGAGGTGGATATCTGCTAGTTTTCCCTCTGGCCACCACACCTGCTCCGGTTCAGTATTACGATGTGGTGCAAATTGACCGTCCATGAGGTCTATCTGTATCCGTTCGCCCAGTACACCGAGCCGCGTCATAGCCTCGCGGAAATTATCAGGACTATCGCTGGTCGGCATGATCGCCGGACATATGACAGACATAGGGGGGTCATCTCTTTCGTTTGCTCATGAGTAGGCCCAGAAGTATTCGCACCGCCACAACCAGCAGCACTACCACAAAACTAACAAGTTTTAGACGTTCGCCGTACATGCCCACCGATACAAGGCTCGGGGTCACGAAAAATCCAGCCACTACGAGGTCGCTCAGTATTACGAACCAGCGATCGAACCGCGGGTGCATGGGAAGGGCTCGCGCTGCAATGACGTACCCGACATCAAGTACGAACAGTGTCGCAAATGCATAAACAGCCGTCATCGTTTCAGCATCGACTTCTTGCCACCCAGCGGCACCAGAAACATTTAGCGCATAGGCAAACACAACAAACACGGTAACGAGTATGAGGCGAGCTGTACTCCCCCAGTACGACAGCGATCCGAGCAGCCCATGAGCTGTCAAAGGAAGAGGAGATTTTTTTGTTGTCTTTTTTGTCATAGCCCCACTATAAAGCGCTTTAGTTTAACTCGTCAAGCTGTCGATTGCGTCGAACATACCGCGCCGCGCCGGCAAATGGTGTTTTAAGCCACGTCTCTACCACGTCTTTCCAGAGCGCGAGGTCATCGCCTGGAGCATCGAGAAGTCGAGCTGGGAGACACAAAATATTCGAATCGTTGTCATCGCGGCTCTCGAGCGCTTCCTGCGGCGTAGTGACTACCACTGCGCGGATCCCCTTAAACCGATTGGCCGCTATCGCCATACCTTGGCCGCTTTTGCACAGCAGTATCGCCCGAGGATCATGCGTTTCATCCTCACCAAGCACTTTGACGGCTGCCCGAGCGGCAAACTGAGGAAAATCATCGTCCGGATCAAGTTCTGTATCGCCAACATCTTCAAACTCGTAGCCACGCTTTGCGAGGTAGGCTTCGAGTTTTTCCTTTAGGTAGTACCCGCCGTGGTCAGAACCAAGAAATAACTTCATATGGCTCCAGTATACTGGAAAATAGCCATAAACATAAATAGCGTCCTGGTTTATTCTGGCTTAGAGACAGTTTCCGCGACTGGTTGGCCGTCGCGCTCCGGGAGTCCGTAATATCTGAGGAGTGTGCCCAAATGCCGTCTTGCTCCTTCAAGCAATTCCTGAGAAACCCGGAGGTGATCGTCCGCGCCTTGTGATATATCTGTTTCCATACCACCGTTATACTTGAGCGGCGGCGTTTAGTCAAACATCTCGGTTAGGTTGTTTTTGCAATATCGGCCGTCAGTTCGACGAGACGGTTACTATACCCCCACTCGTTGTCATACCACGCCACTACTTTCACAAGGTTGCCAGCAATAACAGCCGTTAACGGCAGGTCAACAATCGCCGAATGAGCATTCCCCTTAAAGTCACTTGATACGAGTTCTTCCTCAGTCACGGCCAGGATACCCTGGTAATACGGCTGCGCCGCCGCTGTTTTGAACGCGTTGTTTACTTCTTCGACCGTCACGTCGCGCTTTGCCACAAACGTGATATCGCTCAGCGACACAACAGGAGTAGGAACCCGAACACTCAGCCCGCCAAATTTGTCTTTTAGACTCGGAATAACAAGGGTTGTCGCTATAGACGCACCGGTCGTCGTCGGAACGATATTTTCAGCTGCCGCTCGAGCCTCGCGAAGATCTTTCGCTGGGGCGTCTTGTAGTTTTTGCGACGCCGTATAGCTATGCACCGTCGTCATCATGGCTTTTTCAACCCCAAACGTGTTCTCAAGCACGCTCATTACCGGAGAAATACAGTTCGTCGTACACGACGCATTACTCACCACGTCCCCTGACCAGTTTTCCTGAAGCACCTGGTCGTTAACTCCAAGAACAATTGTATCTGCCCCATCGCCTTTCGCCGGTGCCGATATCACCACCTTTTTCGCACCTGCTGGGTCTATATGCGCCCTAGCCTTTGCCGGATCAACAAAAAAGCCAGTTGACTCAATCACCACATCGATACCCAGCTGTCCCCACGGCAACTTGGCTGGATCGGTTTCGGCAAACGTCTGCACGACCTTGCCGCCAACCGTCAGCGAATGCTCATCATAGGAGACAACTGGTTCGTACTCGCCATAACTTGAGTCGTGCTTTAACAGATGCGCGAGCGTCCTGTTGTCAGTCAGGTCGTTAATCGCAACAACTTCAACATCGCTCCGTGCAAACGCTATCTTAAAAGCATTGCGTCCAATACGCCCAAATCCGTTTATCGCCACCTTTTTCACCGCCGCCCTCCATTTCGCTCATAACCATTAGCTTGTTTGGTTTTATTATACAACAAACTCTCCGGTCAATAGTCAGGTATAATACATGGTATGAAAAAACGCGAGTTGCTACGGCTGGCTGAACCACTGTATGACGAAGACCAACTCGCCGAACTTTCGATGGCTATCGACTTCGCCGGAGAAAGTCACGCCGGTCAAAAACGACTCAGCGGCGAGCCATATATTAGTCACCCGCTCGCGGTGGCGGGATTACTGGTTGACTGGGGCATGGATATCGACAGCGTTATTGCTGGGGTGTTGCACGATACGGTCGAAGACACGACCATTACCCTCGATGACCTCGAGTCGTTGTTCGGCCGCGATGTCGCTTTTCTGGTTGACGGCGTGAGTAAAGTTGGACGAGCTCGGTCTGGTATGCGCCGGCTCGATAGCTACCTGCCTGCGACCAAGGACAACTTAACGAAACTCCTTATCGCCGTCGGCCAGGATGTACGGGTTATCATCATTAAGCTCGCTGATCGGCTACACAACATGCGTACCCTTCAGTTCAAACCGCGCGATAAACAGCTCAAGATTTCGCAGGAAACAATTGAGATATTTGCTCCTATCGCCGACCGGCTCAACATGGGACGTCTGCGTGTTGAACTGGAAGAACTGGCATTTAGTTACCTAAAACCTAAAACATTTAAGCGCCTCCAGCAAGAACTCAAAAATCGTATTGGTAAGGCCGAAAAACGACTGCGCAAAGTCCGACACGCCGTTGACGAAACACTTACCAAGGAAAAAATATTTCACGTCATGGACGGGCGCGTCAAAAGCGTCTTTAGCCTCCATAAAAAACTACGCAAAGTCCCTGACATTGACAACATCTACGACCTTATCGCGCTGCGGGTCATTGTTCAAGACATCGACAGCTGCTACCTCGTACTCGGAGTGCTGCACAGTATGTACGAACCCATGGTCGAGCGCATCAAGGACTATATCGCGCGGCCAAAACCCAACGGCTACCAGAGTCTTCATACGACTGTTGTCACTCCAGATGGGCAAATTGTTGAGTTCCAGGTGAGAACCGAACAAATGCACGACTACGCCGAGCGCGGGCTGGCGGCTCACTTTCACTATAACGAACACAAAATGACCGATGCCTACCGACGGGGTGAAGTCGCTGAAATGCCCGCTGACCTAGCATGGATCGTCGAACTCCAAGAAGCAGCGGCGGCGCTTGGAAGCGGCGAAGAGATTGACGTCGAAAATCTCAAAATAGACCTCTTTGGCGACCGCATATTCGTGTTTTCCCCAAAAGGCGATATTTACGACCTGCCGGACGGAGCATTTCCCCTCGACTACGCCTACAAAATACACAGCGGTATTGGCGATAAATCAGCCGGTTTCCTCATCAACGGGCGCATGGTGCCGTTTCATTACCGGCTACAACACGGCGACCGTGTGGAAGTTATCACGAAGAAAACCGCGCGTCCGAAAATTGATTGGCTTGACACCGTTATCACCACTCATGCCAAAAACAAAATCAAAGCCCAGCTCAACAAAGCCCGAAAGTAACGAGATTCTTACGCGCCGTAGCGTTCGATACACTGGTCGATGATTGCAGCGGCTTCAGCTGCGTCACCCCAGCCAACCACGTTCGTCGAACCTGGTTTTTTGAGGTCTTTGTAGTGCATAAAGTGGTGCTCAATCTTCTGGCGCCAGCGAGGATGCAGGTCGTCCAGCGACTGGATGGCATTGTCAGTATTGCGATCATCGGCCGGGACGCAAATGATCTTGTCATCAACTTCGCCGTCGTCCTCAAACTTAAGAACGCCAACAACCTTTGCCTCGAGGTAAATGCCGGTTGCGAGCGGGTCATTTGTCAAAATGAGCGTATCGAGCTCGTCGCCGTCTTCGTCTAGGGTACCTGGTATAAACCCATAGTTCACGGGTTTCGCAAAAATACTTGGCTCAACACGATCAAGCTTAAACGCGGCCAATTTGCGGTCCCATTCTATCTTGAGTGTTGACCACTTGGGTATCTCAACCACGGTATGAATAACACCATCTTCGGCCCAGGGTTTAAGTACTTTGTTAAAATCAGGCATATGTTCCTCCTTATATAAACCACTATGGGCTTTATTTTACCATTTCCCCTATAATAAAGTCATGTTTCATGGCCCTCGACTCCTTACCCCCCGTGCATTCCTTCAAGACGCTGTTCGGAAAATTCAGGCCGCCCAGTCGCGCATCTTGCTTCTCACAACTATTCTCAATAGTGACGACAGCACCGATGTGCTCTTTGACGCCATCACATTAGCCGCAGAACGCGGGCTTGATGTCAGTATTGCCGCCGATACCTATACCCTGACAGAGCTCGGCGGACATTTTCGCTTTAACGCTCGTTCCGGCAAACGTCTCGGCGGAGTGTTTACTCTTCGACGCAAACTTACTCGGCGTGGAGCTCATTTTCGCTGGCTTGGTAGCTACAGCAGTACTCTGTTGAACGGACGTACACACGCCAAATGGCTCATCGTCGATAACACCGTGTATTCCTTTGGCGGTATCAACCTGTACGAACGCGGCCTTGCCAATACCGACTTTTTTCTCCGTTTTAACGATGTTGTGATGGCCGATCGCCTCGCCGAAGAACACCAACGCATCATCGCAGCCGACCGTTCAGGACATGGCTACCGAAGTCATTTTTTTGGCAACAACGATTACAGCATACTGGTTGACGGCGGCTTTTTTGGCGACTCCGTCATCTACCGCCACGCCTGCCGTCTCGCCGAACAAGCTGAGCATATTGTGTTTGTGTCTCAGTACTGTCCGACCGGTAAACTCAGCCGTATTATGAAGAAAAAGCCAACCGAACTGTATTTTAACCAGTGGAGCCGCGCCGAATCACTCAACGCCGCCCTCATACGAACGAGCAGCTACTTTAGCGGTAACCGCTCGTTATATCATCGGCACAACTACCTTCATGCCAAATTTATGCTGTTTACGATGCCAAACGGCCACAAAGTTGCCCTCAGTGGGTCGCACAATTTCGTCAGGGGCGGCGTCTGGCTTGGCACTCGTGAAATTGCCAT
>JBDHUL010000006.1:0-27678 GCA_039812985.1 Saccharimonadaceae bacterium (SeqCode) | reverse complement strand
TCCCAACAGAGTACCAATCCCTCTAAACTTGAAAGCTTTCATCTGTACTTTGAAGTGACACCGCTCCCAAAGCAAAAGTAAACTGCTATAGATTTCATTTGTCTAACATTCGCCATTCCTGGCATTGGGGCCATCCTGCCTTAAACAGGGGTCCCATTTAGGCTCATGTATCTTTAGGCTGTAGCTCTATGCCAATGGATCGGTAGACTCTCAGCTCTAGCCATCATGAGACACAACTTTCTTTTCAGTGACATCAAACTCATTGAGGTATTTCCCGAAAAATAAGTGCGCCTGAGCATTAAATGCAGCCGTTGCACCATACATAACAGCCAGCATAGGCGCTAGCGCCCATTGTAACAACATGAATATACTACGCACCCACGTGTAGCGTTTTGGGCGCTTGGGGAGCAAGCGAAACGACAACACGATAGTTACGACAAGACCCAGCATCGCAACAGTCTGAATGCCGCCCGCAATGCTCGGGAGCTGGTGTGCAACGATACTTCGACTTGATTCGGAGCTCAAAAACAACGGGGCAAACGCTCCGAGCAACAAGATAAATGGGGCGCTTGCCCAGCTAACATGACTATCGATGAGCTGAACGAGTTTTATGAAACCATCTAAAAAAGGTACTGTGCGTCTCGATGTGAGGACTCTTTCGGCGACATACGGCACATCTGAGACCCCGTAGGCCCACCGCCGGAGCTGCACAAATTGAGCCTTGAGAGAGCGTGTGTACTTCCCCGCCATGACAGCATCCTGATAGATAGGTACATAGATAGGTACCACGTCATAGTGTCCGTCGTATCTAAAGTAACTCCTCCAGAACTGATGCCCGTCCTCTACAACCGTACGAGTACTCCAGAAATCCATATCAACAAGCGCAGCAAGGCCCTGTGAATGTGAAGCAAAGTTGCGCAAGAGATGGGGACGCTGAGATATAACGATATTCCAAAAAGAATTTCCGGTTGCGAGCACCCGCATGGGTGCGGGTACGTCCCAAATATTGTTGAGGTAGAGCGCGAGCGGTTGGAATGAACTATGTCTCGGGTTAGGATGTACAATGTATTCATAGGTAACATACGCGAGATACTCTGGATGAGGTCGGTTGTCAGAGTCAAGTGTCGTCACGATAACCTGATCGGGTTGAATACCGTACTTGATCAGTATACGATGAAGCTTGCGGCCAGCATACGTTATATTGGCACCTTTACCAATAACCTCATTTGGCATGGATTCTGGATGCTCTATAGTGTAGAATCCTCGAAATTTGGCTGCATACTGTTTTTTCAACGAATTCACCGTGGCAGCTATCTCTCGACCTCCACGTTGCTCATAGGCAATGGCGACAAATACGTGGCCCATGTCATAGTTGCTCGCCAGAATGGACTGTATCGTCGGCTCAAGTACATCCCTTCCCTCGTTATATACCGCAATGATAATAAGATTGTACACTTCTGAAGGCTTAAGGTGTTTGTTGCGTTTCATCAGGCGCTCGAGGTTATGGTTATGGATTCCACTCTGCCACGATATAGTCTTCGTGGGCGTACTTGACAGCGCAGCTTCTGAATTTTCAAGGTCCTCAAGGCGATGTCGCCAATTAACTTTTTGGGCTTTGTTAAGCAGACCGTACCCCTGTATGGATCGTATGGACATGGCTATGACTTTGACAAGCCACACGATGATAAATACGACAACGAACACTGCCCCAAGAAACGGGTCGATAAGACTCAACAAAACTGGCGTCAAGACCCATGCAATGCTTAGCAGCAACGGTAGTATCTCGAAGATACGATAAAATGCAGTTCGACGGCCTAGTGGCAACTCAAGGTCAGTCATGCTACTGAACTATGGCGATAACCCTAAATACCGCAAGAATCATCAAAAACGCGATACCAAATGTGATTGCCGTTAACCACTGGTATGCGGTTGCGAAATCAGGCCCTTTGAGTCGATAGAGTTTGATACTCACAAGCGTATTGAGAACAAACATCAGCACCGCCAAACCAGGAAACGCGAACTCTTCAACCCACTGCGACCTATAAATATTTGTTATGCCAAACGCGCTATAACGCATGGGTACCTGTATGTCACTCGGACGTATATACAACGCACACATAATAATCACGGCCGAACAGACTACTGCGCTAACAATAAATGCAGCCAGAAAAGCTCGGTGCCGTATAAGTTGCGAAAATATTTCTCTGTTAAACATATTACCTGCCTACGCGATACTGGAGCCACCTGCCAGGATCGAACTGGCGACCTTCTCGTTACGAATGAGATGCTCTACCAACTGAGCTAAGGTGGCGCACACCGTAAATGATTATAGCAAACTACCGAAGTTAGAACTAGGCCCCTTCCCTGTTGCTAACAATCATTTTTTTTGCTAAGATAGCAGGGCTAAACACGTTGCGTGTTTTTGTCCAATTCAATGTATCGTGAAGGCGATATCAAGAATTGAGAGAATCAGTCGGCTATAAAAGCTCGTAACCAAACTTTGGTTACGAGAAAAAGTCGCACTCACATGAGGGCTCGTAGTGAAGTTGGCCTATCACGCCTCCCTGTCACGGAGGAGATCGCCGGTTCGAATCCGGTCGGGCCCGCCAAACGATTGATAAAACTACTCGGTATTAGAGTAGTTTTTATTATTTTGTTGCTCGACAACCTTGTTATTGAGCAACAGTCGGGACTGAATTCGTGCTCAGTGTTATATATTCTTTTATCTTGCCCTGCGTTCGTAACTGTTTGAACTTCGTATCAAGCAGTGTCAAGCTCACTTTGATCAGTTGGTAGCGAACAAACGAAGTATCTTTGCTCGTAAGTTTTATAAAATAATACCCGTCGACCCCTTTAACGATATGAGAAACCTGTCCGGGCTCAAGGCTCTTCGCAAGCGATATAAGGCCATTTGGATCATCGCTTTTTAGTGGAACAGGTCCTGTATCTCCGCCGCTTGACTTTGTCAAAGTGTCATCGGATTCAGCTTTCGCAACTCCGGTCATGTCCGCGCCGGACTGAACCGATGCCCGCAGACGCGTTACTTTATCCCGGGCAGGGTCATCTAAGGCAAAGCTGACCTTTTGCTTCAGAAGCTCGCTGCGAAGGACGCTTTTATACTCGTCCAAAGACCAATCATAGTAGCCCCGAAGTACCGTTTTTTCATACGCATTGAGGCTTACGGAGCGATTGTCAATATCTTTACGAATAAAGTCATCAACCTCCTTGTTTGTTACTTCTTTCGAGTATTGGCGGGCTAATTTCTGTACGTAGGCCGCTAGCTCGGCGCTGTCTAACTCCTTGCGTTTCGTAAAGTCAGATTCTCGCTTACCGTCAGCAGAAGTGCTGTTGACGTTATTGTTTTGCTGTAAATAGTACATCGAACTACGGTATCTCATTAGATAGTCGCTATATCGCACTGCTTCACCATCAACAGACGCAACAGCCACCGGAACCAATTGGGTAATTCGGTACATAATCTTCGTTGTATTTTGCGCAACGTATAATTGCTGCCACCCTATCGCAATAAGCAAACCCAGCGACACAACCCCAATAACAATACTGTTTATTACCAATTTATGCTTTTGGTACTGAACGGGGTACTTAAACTTTCGCCCCCCCGCGAGTACCTGTTCACGATGGGCTGCCACCGTTTCATTTGTAATACGAGCTGGTGCTTCCGCGTGGTGTTTTTTACGCTTCAATGTGAGCTTCTTCATAGTCGTTCCCTGTCGCCTTGACGTTGTCGTAGACGGCCTGTTGTAATTTATTATACGTCTGCTCCGGTTTGTGTACTTTATCGATCACCATATCGCCGACATAAGTTTGCAGGACGATAGTCCCGAAGCCAAATAGTTCTCCACTCAACCCCGGTACAGTATAGCTTATGTTCTGAATCTTTGACAGACTGAGATCGATGACTGATTTGCCAAATACCCCACTCTGCGATGTCTGCTGTACACGTTGATTGGTAACAATAAATATACTAAAGAACCAGCCAATCCAGTGATAGAAAAATATAAATAGTCCAAGGACAAACCCGCCGAGACTCACCCACAATAACCATATCGTGTCAGGAAACACGAGCGAGGGTAACGAGCAGAGCGCAAATGGTATGAGTAGGCCATAAAACCCTCGGCGCATGGCAATAATATGCCTACGAAACACAAAAAGGATTTCTTCGCCCTCGCGCTGACCGTCAAAGCTTTCCATACCCAACATTATAGCAAAACAGTGGTATGTGAGGAGAGGAAATCGGCCTACGGACTCCTCCGTTCGCAACGGGTCGATAGCAAGCTGTCGCTTCCCTTGCTCACTCCACCGAACCTTGACGGTTCTTGTTCTCCTTCAGAGAACTACCAGACGAATAGCCAGCCATAAAGACTGGCTATTCGTCTGGTATCCCGAACAGGAATCGAACCTATATCTGCTCCTTAGGACGGAGTTATTCTATCCGTTGAACTATCGGGACACAGGTAGTATTATCGCATAAAAATTGCTACACCACGAGTGATTGTGAAGAACTCACGAGAAGTAGTGCCGAAAGGTTTATGTATTGTTCGATTGCTTTCCGGGTACGCGCCCTCGTACAATGGGGCTGTGAGCCGTCTCGTAGTCAGGATATATCTCATCTTTTGCAAACCACAGCACCACTTCCTTTTCAGCTTCCTCGACATTGCCTGAGGCATGCAAGATGTTCGGTAATGTCGCCCCGATGGGGTTGGTGTATGCACGTGTCACATGGGTGTAATCACCGCGGATAGTGCCCGGTGCCGAGTCCTTCGGGTCGGTCGTACCAACCATCTTGCGCACGTGTGCCACTGCCTCCACCCCTTCAAGCACAAAAGCAATCACCGGGGTCTCTGTCATCTGAGAAAGTGTAACATTGTAGATGTCTTCGCCCCAGCGACTAATGAGGTTACTAATGCCTTCGTAATGATTGTGAAAATGCAGCTCGTCTGGCGCAATCATTTTCATGGCAATAATTTTAAGCCCCGCTCGCTCAAATCGACTGATAATTTCTCCTATCAGGCCTCGTTGAATCGTGTCGGGTTTTAAGATAACTAGTGTTTGTTCCATACGAAAATGCTCCTTCTTGTAACCATGTTATTACCATCTATTGCCCTATTGTATCAGAAGTAGGCATGCAACCAACAGGGATACACCGATCCGATACCACCCGAACACCCGAAGATCATGCTTTGCAAGATAGCGCAGCAAAAACCCAACCGCAAACAGGCCCGTCACGAATGCAATGAGGTTAGATAGCGCAAGCGTCGGCAAGTGCTGCATAAAGTAAGCCCGATCGGTACCTTTGACGAATAGTTTTACCGCCACCCCAAGCATAATTGGAATCGACACAAGAAAACTAAACTCAGCCGCATGTTCTCGACTAAGACCGGCTAGCCGACCAGTCACAATAGTACTACCGGAACGCGACACCCCAGGTATAAGTGCCAGAACCTGAACGACCCCAATAACAAGCGCTCGTTGCCATGGTAGGTCCGACAGACGCGCTACTGACGACAGCCGGGGTAACTTCTCAAGGAGTACCATGACGATACCGACGACACATAGGGCGAGCAGCACTGTCCACACGTTACCAAAAAACGAACTTTTTTCAATAAAGCTCGCAAGCAGAAATCCAGCAAGGCCCGCCGGCACACAGGCGATCAATACATTGCGAGCAAGTTTATAATTATGACCGATGCAAACTTCACGGACTATACCAATGATTCGTACCCGAAAGTATATGAGCAACGCAAGCAATGTCCCGAGGTTGATCCACTCAACAAAAAGATGGTCTCCTGCTCCGGAAAATAGCTTCTCCGCTAGGATCACATGCCCCGAGCTCGACACTGGAATAAACTCAGTCAATCCTTGTACTGCACCAAGGACAACACTTTCGATACCTGTCATGCCTTTTAGTATACCATTGATGCTATGTCGCAAAATATGAGCAAAAGCAGTATGATGTTTGTTAGTATGTACCTCTCGGAACTTATTATGGACTTTATCGAATCACTCGAAGTCGAACAAGGCAAAAGCCTGAAAACTGCCGAGAACTATCATCTCTACCTTGATCGCCTCGTACAGTTTGCTGGTGATATTGAAGTTGACAAAATAACATCGGAGCTTGTTCGAAAATATCGCCTCTGGCTCAATCGTTTCGAGAATAATACTGGCGATGCGCTCTCGATCATTACTCAATCCTATCATCTCGTAGCGTTACGCAGTTTTCTCGTCTATTGTTCAAAACGCAACATCGTGACACTTACTCCTGAAAAAATAGAGCTCCCTAAAACGCGTCGAAAACAAGTGGGATTTCTTTCTACCGACGAGACGATACGGCTTATCGACGTAATCGATGTAAATACTACTACAGGTTTGCGTGACCGCGCTATCGTGGAGCTTCTTTTCTCGAGTGGACTCCGCGTCAGTGAACTGACAAATCTTGACCGAGAGCATATTAACCTTGACCGTGGTGAGTTTATGGTTCGAGGTAAAGGACAGAAGGACCGTCCTGTTTTTGTCAGCCCCGAAGCAACGGAGTGGCTTGGCAGATACCTCGAAACACGTACCGACAGCGCCCGACCGCTCTTTGTGCGCTACAGCGGATATAAAACGGGTGACGAGCACGGCGAAAGTTTTCGACTCACCCCCCGATCAGTACAACGTATTGTTTCGCAGTATGCGCGGGAAGCCGGAATCACCAAACACGTTAGCCCCCACACCCTTCGACATTCATTTGCGACAGACCTTCTCATGAACGGAGCCGATCTGCGTTCGGTTCAAAGTATGCTCGGGCACAGCAACATATCAACAACACAAGTGTATACGCACGTTACTGACCTCCACCTTAAAGAAGTCCATGAAAAGTTTCATCGTCAGCGCCCTAGCCACTCATGAGGTTACGGGCAATTGTAGGTTGATGAGGCTGCGTCATTGGTGACTGTCATGTCTTTACAGATGGGAGCTGACGACTCAAGCACATGCTGAGGCGTGACGACATCTTGGGCATAGCTTACCTGCGCGCGTAAGCGACGAAAAACATCGTTAGCGCGGCCAGTCGCATCTATCCATGGCTGAACATCATGGAAACGTACAAGCGTGTTGTTGTTATACAGCTGCATCTGTAAAGAAGTGTTTTGAGCATAGAGAAGCGAGGTTCTTGAATAATATAGACTTGCTGGATCAAGCCCCTGGAGACGCACAGAACACCTGAACTGCCCCCCTGTAGTTGAGCACGGAGCGTACGTGATGGGTGCAAGAGCCATACGGGTCGCGCCGGCAGCGCCTCGCGCGTCAATAGTATTGATGTCCTTGGTCGCACCAGAACATAGCATATTTGAAGCAGCACACGGCACAATGTATATCATTTTTGCATTGTGCTCAATATCGTCAAGATTACTGAATTCGGCAGCCGTGTATCGTACGAGCTGAATCTGTAGAACGGGCGGATAGGGCGCGCCAGCGCTTTTCCATTGGCTGTATGGCGTCCAGTTCCCAGCGGGGGTTCCATTCATCATGCCGTGATCGGCATACGCACCATACCCCGACCACATAAGCTGAAGCTGGTTGTACTGTCCCGACCCGCGCAGCGGAGTTATAAACCCATTGCCCTCATTTAACGTTGTCGATATATACGGCGTGTCCTGCTGGATGGTCAAACACGAAAAATATTGTTCGTAATCAGCTGCCCCACCAGTCACCCCTTGACCATCCTTTAATGGTATAGCCAGTCTGTTCGCGAGGGTCTGTCCAGCACCCGTTGTAAACGCATCGCACGTATCATCATTTAACACTGCACTGTTACAGTCAGTATCTCCAGGATGTGAACGGCAATACAACAAGATGCGTTTTGCATCTTCTATCCCACTACGCGCAGCTGCAAATGCACTTGAGCTTAGGTCGCTGTCAATGGTCTGTCGCTGATTCATGGTTACAATGCCTATAAAACTCACTGTAATCAGTGAGATGAATATAATGAAAAACATGACCGTCAACAGCGATACAACCCCACGTTCACCTTCATGTCGTTTCATGCAAACCTCATCCTTTCCTTGTATATACTGTTGTTGTAAAGTCACCAAATGCACAAAACTCGTTCATGGGATTACACATGTAGCCAGATGGTGTCGGGCCAGGCACGGCAGTATTGTCGCCATTTGTTGAAAGTATGAGCGATACTTGCCACAGCCCTCCTTGCTGGGAGAGTGAGAACTTCAATAGTGTGACACTCGCCCCAATAATGTCCGATGCACGCGATGGGTCAATGGGATCCGACGTTAAACAAAGCGCACCCAGCGGGTCTTTGACGGACACAAAACGGAGAGGCGTCGACGACAGTCCCGTTCCTATAGGATCGGACGTATATTTGTTCAAAAACACAGGGTTCGCTGGTGATTCGGTATTCCAGATATAGGTAGTACCGCTAACGCACAGCCGGTGCTTATCGGCAACATATACGGGCTTGGCATAACGCAGATCATCCTTCAAACTCGTCATTACTTGACGCCCCGATTGGTTTATTTGTCGAATTGCTTGACCTTTAACATATAACTTGGTTGCCTGAAGGATGGCACTCACAATGAATAACAGCAAGAAGGCAATAAACGTCATTGCAAGCAATAGCTCAACAAGCGTAAAACCGCGCTGGGGGTTAGTTCTGATCATACAACCTCACAACTGACGACAGCACCTGCGGGACATCACTACCCACTGGCTGCCAGCATGCCTTGATATAAAAGTCCTTGTAGGGAACTAGCTGTGCAGCCTGACTGCTAATCTTCTGAATCCACAATCCGTTGCCAGGCTCGGGCAACCCGGATGACGGGCTAATAACGCCGTTTTTTTCTAGAACCATCGTCGTATTGCCACCGTTTGGTCTCATCGTAAGGTAGAATGCGTTGCTTATATGACAATCATTGAGGCCAGGAATGCCCGCGATGTCTGGTACCTGTGTCGTATCACGTAGACGTGTCCATACTGCTGCCGCGGCTGCATCGTCAAGCGACATCGCAGCGGACTGGGGGGTCTGCTGAACGACGTACTGATCGCGGGCATACTGAAGCATCTCTGATTGAGCATCGAGTATTTGACGAACCTGTGCGCGTTCAAGGCTATCGTACATCGAAGTAACTCCTTTATTCATGATGGAAAATACACTGACTGTAACAATGGCAAGTACCGTAATAGCAACAAACACTTCTATGAGCGTATCTCCCCGCTCGGATGCATTTACGGACACGTCGCCCCCCCTGGGTTATAGTTTGTCGTAATGCCAGCCGAAGCACTACCCTGACCAAAATAGAGAGCTGACCGCACAGATTGCGTACCAAAGTCGCTGTTATTGCGTAGACATAGTGCCAAGCTGGGCGACACGTTAGTAGCTGGGGGGTTCAATGCCCGAGAAACTTCGACGCTGTCGCTCAGTACCTGCCGAAGTCTCGCCGTCATCCCTGTCGTTCCTTTTTCATAGTAAAGTTGTGCCATCTGCCCAGAATCGGGGATCCTCAAGATAGCAATCGTATCAACCACTCCCCTACCAGTTCCCGACGCTCCAACCGTCGAACGGCTCGCCGAAAAAATAGTCGCCCCCCATTTGAGTTCATATGTTGTCATACTGTCGTCAACGACGGTTGGTCCGACAGAGAGCAGTTTGTCAGCATCACTCAGCCCGTTCACGCTAGCGCTCGTGGATACAACATATCGACTGTCAATATGTTGCCGATCATCTGAAATCGTGAGTAGCCTGCCAAGGAGCAAGCAATTTTTACTTGTTCCCGCTATCGTTGTTGTGTCCGAAGGACAGCTGCTTGATGCACCCCTGGTATTGACACCATTAGCAACCTGGTCATACTCGGACATAAGACGAGTCTCCAGGCTATCTGTCGTATCGGTAAAGCGCTGGCGGGCGGCCATCATGCCTGACCCAATAATCACCATGAGCAGGAGCATACCGCTAATGCCGAGAAAAAGCATCACCTCCACTATGGTAAATCCTTCCGACGATACCCTCATATCGGAGTTTATTATAGCATAAGCATTACGCCGAAAACACGAAGTCCACCCACCATCGCACCAGCTGTTCTCCAAAAAGAAGGGCGATATATGTCGCAACAATTAAAAACGGCCCAAACGGTATCCGCGAACGCTTATTAATCTTACCTGTAGCAAGCCCTGGCAGTACGACGAGAAAGGCCATAATGTTCGCAAGGAGTACCGCAATCAACCCTCGTTGCCACCCGAGGACTGACCCTATGAAGAGCCCTAATTTGACATCACCAAACCCTATCCACTCTCCCTTGGACACTGCGTAAAGTGCCCCGTATATTCCCGCAACGCTCATACAACCAAGACCAATTTCAAGTACCGTACGAAACACATCGTGGTGCAGTACGCCTAACTGATACGTCACCGCCCAAATAATGCCCAGTCCGATTAGTGGTAGGTTGAGGACATCGGGGAGTAGCATCCAGCGAAGATCATAGAGCAAGAGTCCCGCAAGCAAAACGACTATAAGTAACCACACGCTAAGCAGACTGACGCCAACAGCGTCGTAGCCAAACGGCCACGATATATAGGACACAACAAACGCGATCGCAACGGCAATTTCCGTGAGCGGACTATCTTCGATGCTTTTTTTACAATATCGACATTTACCGCCAAGCGTGAGCCAACTCAGTACTGGCACAAGGTCATACCACGCCAGCACATGGTGACAATGCGTGCATTCGCTCCGCTCCTTTACAAAATCGCGCTTGTGGCGCAGACGCCAGGCCAGTGCATTAACAAAACTGCCAAAACAGAGCCCTAAAAGCGCAAGCATGAGTATAATCATTGCTCTCCATGCTAACAAACAACAGACGCCCCGTCAAAACGGAGCGTCTTGCTTACGATACTATTATCCTATTGGTTATCCATGCAGAGCTTGCCGGATCCCTCAAGCTTCGTGATAACCGCAAAGCTACGCATGCTGTTGGTGCCTGCGCTCACGATCGCCTCTCCGTCACACTTACTCGAAGTGGCGTAGTAGTAACTCCCCGGATCACTTGGAACATCTGTAGCACAGGTGTATCGAGCTCCCGATTTCGGATCATTCCAGTTATCCTTAAGGTAGTCTTCGGTAAACTGCTGAACGCCAGCCGCGTTACATCCTGCCGCTGGAATCTTTCCTTTGTTGTTGGCAGTGTACTGGTTAAGCTGGGCCTTAAAACGACTAAGGTCATCACGACGCTGCGTGTCTCGTTGATTGGCCTGTAGTGTCGGCAGGGCAATAAACACCATGAGGAAAATCAGTCCAGCGATCGCGAGAACCAGCACCACCTCAATAATGGTAAATCCCTGTAGTTTCTTTTTTATCATAGCCACCCTTTCAATTTAATATAATTCATACGATACAGCGTTTATTATATGACGAGGCCTGTAAAAAACACAAGCATTTTACCTTTATCGAATAGCTCCGCCTCCGACAAGTGAGTAAATTGGTAGTAACACTGCCCCTATCATCATGCCGGCAACCCCTGCAAGCGCCACCATGAGTATTGGCTCAATCATTGTTGAAATTGATTTAATAACTTCATCCAGTTCATTCTCATAAAATGTCGCTGCCTTGCCTAGCATTGCGTCAATACCCCCCGACTGCTCCCCGATGCTAATCATCTGCGGCACAAGGGGAAGAATATAGTCTTCGTCTTTCAGGGCAACTGACAGTGCCTTACCGTCTTGAACTTTCCGAGCAGAGCGGTTAATCGCATCCGCTATAACAACATTGTTAACTGCTCGAGCTGATATCTTAAGCGTCTCAAGCATCTGTACCCCTGTTGACATAAGTGTTTCAGTCGAGCGCGCAAAGCGAGCCATGTAGAGCTTTCGAAACAACTGTCCGAATAGTGGGATATTCAGCTTCATCGTGTCAACTGCTCGCCGTCCGTCGGTAGTTTTCGCCCAGTTACGTGCAAAATAGACTGCGACGCCTATGAGGATAATAATAAGCCACCAAAAATTCTTTGTGAAATTTGAAGCTGAAACCATGAGTGACGTGAGAAACGGTAGAGTTTGATGCAAGTCTTTGTATAGCTTCTCGATTTGCGGGACAATTGTTACGAGCATAAAGACAATCACCCCGACCATGACAAGCCCAACGATAGCAGGATACACCATTGCACCCTTTACCTTGCCCATAATCTCGGCCTCTTTTTCCTGTTGGTCGGCAATACGCTCCAGAGCCTTATCAAGCGTCCCAGATACTTCGCCAGCGGAAATAAGTGCAATATAGACATCATTAAAAACATCGGGATGTTTGGCGAAGGCTACTGAAAGCGCCGAGCCGCCTTCGACGTCTGCTATGATGTCCTGGATAATTGCCTGGAGACGCTTGTGTGTCGTTTGATCGCGCACAGTGTGTAAACTCTGTGCAAGCGGCAAGCCGGCATTGATAAGTGTTGAAAGCTGCCTGCTGAAAATGATCCGTTCCTTTGTTGGAATGCGGTTCGTCAGCCGCACAAACACGCCATCGGATTTGTCCTGTTGATTTATCTCAAGTGGGAGCATACCCTGAGCAATAAGCACTTTTGACGCAGCCTTTTCACTGTCGGCTTTGACAACCGACTTAACGATCTTATTGCTGGCAGTGTCCTTCGCGGTATAACGAAACTCGAGCATGCTTATCCTCTCATCATCCTATCGAACTCGGCAACATCGACAGCAAAAGTCCGAGCCTCTTCATACGTCACTTGCCCTGCCTGAACGAGACCAACGAGTGTTTTATCCATCGACTGCATCCCCTGGTCGCCACCCGTCTGGATCACGGCATCAAGCTGATGAGTTTTTCCCTCGCGAATGATATTGCGTACCGCTGGTGTCGCAACAAGTAGTTCGGCGGCAATGGAACGTCCCCCGCCAATCGACGGAACAAGTCGCTGCGAACAGATAGCCATAATAATATTTGCCAGCTGCGCCCGTATCTGGGGCTGCTGGTGTGGCGGAAACACGTCTATCATACGGTCTATGCTCTGCGCAGCACTGTTTGTATGGAGGGTCGCAAATACCAAATGCCCCGTTTCGGCAATAGTGATGGCAGCCGAGATGGTTTCGAGGTCGCGCATTTCGCCAATAAGCACAACGTCCGGATCCTGACGCAGGCTTGAGCGGAGGGCAGCTGAAAACGAATATGTGTCATAGTGAACTTCGCGTTGAACAACTACCGATTTCTTGCTTTTGTGCGTGAACTCGATTGGGTCTTCGATAGTAATAATGTGATGAGATTTTTCGCTATTTATTTTATCAACGATCGCTGCGAGTGTCGTCGATTTACCCGAACCGGTCGGTCCCGTCACCAGCACAAGTCCGCGGGGGTATTCGGAAAAATTATTAACAATCGCCGGCATGCCTAGTTCTTGAATAGACTTTATCTCATTAGGGATAAGACGCAGAGCCGCCGCAAGGTTACCTCGCTCGTGAAACGCGTTGACGCGAAAACGCCCCAAGTTTCCAAACGCGAAACTAAAGTCAAACTCTTTGTCCTTAAGAAGAATCTGCTGTTGGTCTTGGTCGAGAATGGCAAAAACAAGCCGCTCAACTACGTCTTCACTGAGCGGTTCCGTACCGGCTACCGGCGCCAGCGATCCATCTATGCGCAGCATTGGCTGTAGACCAACCTGTATATGAAGGTCAGAAGCTTTCTTGCGGATAACATCTTCCAGTAGTGTTTCTATGCGTATATCTTGTGCCATGCCCACTCTCCTTTGTTATGCCATATTTGCCGCCACGCGGTTAACCTCTTCAAGCGTCGTCAGTCCCTGAAGGGCTTTCAAATACCCGTCTTGACGCATCGTTATCATGCCTTCGGAAACTGCCTGCCGTTGAATCTCGGCACTTGTTGCACGTTTGACAATAAGGTTTTGGATATTTTCCGATACATCCATGACTTCGTATAGTCCGACGCGTCCCTTGTAGCCTCCTGGGGTCTGCGGTGAGTCTTGACCCTGCATTAGAGTATAAGCGTTTTGAGTCGCAAGCGGAAGGTCTTTATAGCCAAGGTCTTGCGATGCGCGAGCAACATCTTGCGGCGTCTGCGGCAGAATCATCCCCACCGTTTCACGGATACTAAGCACCTCGCGCTCATTTGATGCAATAGGTACACGTTTGCTGCTTAAACGCCGCACAAGCCGCTGGCCAATGATTGTGTTGACCGTGCTCGCAATAAGAAACGGTTCGATACCCATATCGAGCAGGCGTGGCAATACACCGGCGGCAGAGTTGGTATGAAGCGTACTGAACACCAAATGTCCCGTCAGGGCTGCTTGCACCGCGAGGTTGGCCGTCTCCTTGTCGCGAATCTCCCCAACCATGACGACATCGGGATCTTGACGAAGTATGGAGCGAAGTCCGCTCGCAAAGGTCAACCCCACTTCCGCGTTGACCTGAATCTGGTTCACGCCCGCCATTTTGTACTCAACCGGATCTTCCAAAGTAACGATATTGACCATGTCGCTCTTTATCTCGGAGATAAGCGCATACAGGCTTGTTGACTTACCCGAACCGGTTGGCCCGGATGTTAGGATCATGCCATTTGGTTTCGCGATTCCCTTGCGTATTGTCCGTAGTGCTCGACCAGCATACCCCATCTCCTCGAGCTTAAAGCTGCTACCGCTCTTGTCGAGCAGCCGAATAATAACCTGTTCACCCCACACCACTGGGCTAATGGCGATACGCAGGTCTACGTCCTTACTCGAAACATGGACTGCAAATTGTCCATCCTGAGGCACACGGTGCTCGTCGATCTTTAGATTGGATAAAATCTTTATACGGCTTATCAAGGCCGGCTCGATACTTTTTGGCAATTTCATAATCTCACGTAACACCCCATCAATACGGCAGCGTATCCGAACATCGGCTTCCGATGGTTCAATATGTATGTCCGAGGCTCGGGCTCGGACAGCATATTCCAAAATCGTATTGAGTGCCCGAGAAATAGGCGAGTCCTGGCTAATAACAAGCGCTGTCTCTACCCCAACAACTTCTTTTCCCCCCGTCGCCGCTATCGCATCGTCAACGCCCTGGGAAAGATCGGTCTTGTACTGGTCAAGGACATGCTGTATACCCTGCTCTGATGCCATGTAGACCTTAAGGGGCCTCTGTATCTTGTTCGCAAGAAAATCAACGGCTTGAACGTTGTTAGCATCGAGCATCGCGATAGCGAGGCGTTTCGCACTGCTTGCGACACCTTCGCTTAGTTCACCCAGAGGAACCGCCATGTACCGTTCGGCTGTTTCTCGGGGAAGTAGCGACAGGATAGCCTGATCAATAACGGCATCGGCCAAGTTTACGTATGGCACAAGGCTGATTTGAGCAATGATGCGAGTCAGCGACTCATTATCTATAGCCCGGCTCTGTAACAACTCGGTCAGGAACGGGACTCCAGTACTTTTCGCCGTCGCATGATGTTTGGCAAGTTCCTCGCTCGTCAAGGCCTTCGAGCTGACCAGCAGCTGGTCTAGCTTTCCCTGTAGCTCCTCAGTCAGGACCGCCATATATTACGTCCGCCTCACTGCCCGATACTAAATGGCTGTTGATTTGCTTGCTCACCAATTGTCACGCTCACCGCCGGATTAATCGCATCTTTATTAAATATAGCTTGGTCTGGGGGATTCTTTATAGCATTCGCTATCGTATCTACTGACGGCACGTTAACCGGTTTGAGTGCCTGTTGCCCCAAAAGTGCGTTAAGCAGGAAGTACGTCGACATCACCACCAACCCCACTACTACAAACAAAAGTGCTATCTCGTTACGCTTCATGGTTTTACCTGCTTTTCTTTTAGCATAACCTGCTTTGGGGGCTGGAAGTACGTTGTTGCAGTTACCACAATCTGAAGCTGCTTGTCAGTTCCTCGTACCTGAAAGGCCTGAACGGTAATGGGCCGTATAGAGCGTTCGATATTTTTAAACATTTGCTTCACCTGATCATACGTGCCAGTAACTGAAAAATTGAAATCGAAGGAGCCGACTGACCCGCTCGCCGATGACTTTGCACCACTCCCGCCGCCGTTGTCACCCGACACAGTAAACGTATTAATCGTCACCCCGGACGGCCCAACCACCTCTGATTGCATAGAAGTAGCCAGGGCTGAACGGCTCTCTTCGGTCGGAAGAGCATCAATAATTACCTGTAGCGGCGTGCTGTTTTCACCCTTGCGGAGCGCGGCGAGGTTCGTGTCAGCAACCAGCTTTGTGACGTCTGCCTTTAACCCATCGTAGGCTGCTATATTGGCCTCTAAGGTCTTGTTTGTTGCGGAAACTGCGGCATACACTTTTGAATTGAACATGAACTGACGAGCAAGGAACTGTACGACAACCCCGCAAATGCCAATAACAATAGATGCGGCAATAATCCAGGCAAACACCGTTCGGTTTGCGGCGGTGATGAGTTGCCTTTTTTTCATCCCATTTGTTGCCGTTTGTTTTTCCATTATTGACTACTCCCTGTTTCGCTAAAGAGCTGGCTCGGAGCATTTGCCTGTGAGTCGGAAACAACCTGGCGCGGTACGACGAGCTGCGCATTTGCAAGTCCTGGCTCAAATGCGCTTGGGATGTACTCTAGTTCAAACTCAAACGACACGATGGGCTTTCCGTTAGCGTCCGAAAGTACGGCCGACTTCATGTCAACAGAGCGAAAGACACTCTCCTCCTGCTTCTCGCCGTCTACCGTGTAGTTCAGCATCGCTTTTTCAAGCGTATTTTTAAAGATATCGAGCGTCTTAAAGTCTTTGGCTGAACCCTGTAGTGCGATGGTTTTTGCAAGACGATCCACCTTGACATCACTCAGCCCAACATTGTTCGGAGCAGCGGGATTGAGTGTGACGAGATAGTCAAATAAGCGGCTATAGATAGCTTTGCTATCTTTACCGTGCAGAACCTTGAGTGTATCGAGCTGATTTTGGATGGTAAGGTATTTGCCAATCTCTGTTTTCGACGCAAGTGTCTTTTGATGATCCTTGACATTGCCCCGCTGAACAGCAATAAGCCCGTTCTGCACAAGGAGGACGACGAGTGCGAGCGCAACCGTAGCCCCAACCGCTATAAACATGGCTATGATTGATACGCCTACGACCATATTGCGCGTTCGCTGAGTCTTGATAAACTCTTTCTTGACATCGGGAAGCAGGTTGATGCCGATCATACGTCACCCTTCTCGGCCAACCCTATTGCGACCGCAAACTGTGCCGCGACGTCCTGGATAGATGCCTGCACCGTCTGCGGTACTCGTACGTACTGCCATGGTGTCGCACGTTTCGTCGCAAGACCAACTTTTTGTGATATGTATGCGTCGAAGGCCGGAATCGTGGCTGCGTATCCCGAAAGTAGAATTTCACTAACGGGCGTGTCAATGTACTTGGTCTGGAAAAACTTTACCGATTTTACGATCTCCGAAACCAACTGAGCCATTGTCGCTTCAAGCGAACGGACAATCTGTCCCTCAAGTTTATCTGGCGTCATGCCAAATTTCACAATGAACTGAAGGGCCTGTTGTTCTTGGATACTTAGGTTTTGCGCCGATGCCTTAACGAGACTCCGTAAGCCAGTCGGGATTGAGCGAATTAACCGGGGAGAATCTCCGAATGCAACAACCAAATCTGTTGCCATATCACCAAAATCGAGCACGAGCCGTCCGCCTGACGCCCCAGTGGGCAAAATCGACCGGCAGAGTGCAACCGAGTCTGGCTCGAGGGCAACAACATTAAGCCCGAGATTCTCAACAAGATCCAAACGCTGCTCCGAAAAGCTGTTGGCCACGCTAGCGAGTAATATCTCGTTTTTACTCGGATCCTTAGGTGACTTGCCGAGCACGGCCCAGTCAACTTTTGCTTCATCAATACTCATGGGTATAAACTGCTCTGCTTGGTATTTTATGGTGTTTGCAAGCTCAATCTGCGGCATATCGGGGAGCTCGATAACCGTTGCGAACATTTTATTGGATGGCACACCAAGTACGACATTTTTGGTACGAACACCACTTTGGCCTATGGCCGTTGCTATAATTTCCGATAACTTCCGTTGGTCTTCATTGGCATCGCTGTTGGAAATCCGTATATCTACCGGTACCGAGGCATATTTCTCAAGGTTCCAGGCTGCGCCTGACTTAGAAAGCTGCACTATACGTATTGCGGTTGAACCGATATCCAGTGCAAAAAAGTCGCCCACCGAACCAAACGTTTTCATTCTGGTGTTAAGTATACCATAACCATTTCGACAGATACACTAGTTTCTACCAACGAACGGGCAGTTCAGTTTCATCGACCGTTGTAAGGGTTGTGCTATTCTGCTGGACTCGTTCATATGGTGTTAAAAATACCTCCGGGCGCATACGAATCATCTCGGCAGGAGTGGCTGCGGCATTGCCCCCAAAACTCCGGTTAAACACGAGTTTTGTCGCCGTCCCCCCAGCCGCAACCGCCCCATTTATCACGAGCGGTTTTGAACATTCTCCGGTCAGGCTGATGGCCCCTGATGCGACACCGGCAACCGCAGGACCTTGAGCACACGCAACAAGAGCGCCCAACGTCAGGAATATATTGGCATCAATACGTGAAACATTTTTATCAATCACAATATCTTTTGCCACCAACACCAACGACGGCACCCCGGAAAATGAGCTCACACCTGTCGTGTTATAGGCTATATCTCCACGAATCGTTATGGTGTAGTTCGGTGCATACACAACCGCGTGTGTGCCGGGCGACAATACAGAAGCGTCGAGCGTAACGTTGCCACTGGCTTTATATACTCCGGAAGCAACTACTCCGCCCGCCGCATTGAGAACACCGGCGCTATGGGAAGCGCTGGCATATTGGGCCGACTGATCAACAACGCGGTGAGTGGTCACAAAGCGACCAAGTCTCGATGTATTTGCGAACGTTAGCGGGCCATTAACCATACCGCTCATTGTTTCTGACTGCCCGAGAAGACTGGCTGAACCAAAGAAATCAACTGGGCCAACTGCAAACACGCCGTAGTCACCAAAAGAACCATATGCCGTTGTTGCCGTACCATGAAAACCCGAAACGCGTGTGTACGGCGCAACAACCGAGCCGCCTGCCCAGACTGTGCCGCCCACGGCCGCGAGGTACGGAGCGGCGGCCACAGTGCTACAAGTTGTCGCAACTCGCCAACCGATCGCGCCGACCGATGCCGGCCGTATTGCTAGATACGAGCATACCTTATCGCCCGGCTGTAACCCGCCGGTACCAGTGAAGCTTGTCACTCCAAGACCCATAGTCACTTCTGTCGTCGTGAGCGTTATTTTCCGAGTACCCTCACCTATCTTTGTACAAGCGACGAGCCCGAAGCCTGGCCAACATTTTGAAGGATCATCAACCGTTCCGCCTAGTGCCGGCATCGGCTGTCCCTTTGGCACGACATACGCGTAGGATTGCCACTGCATATTAAACGGTTCGCCGCCGATAATCGGCTGCGGGGCGCTGATAACATTGTTCGTAAACACCGCCGGACTCCCCGGCTGGACATACCCAGGCGAGTCAACTTTGGGCGTGAGAGCGTACGAATTACACCCAATGATCCCAAAAATAGTATCACCCGGAAGTCCGACTGCCATAAAATTAGCCGCCGAGTCTGGCAAAATAGCCAGTCGATATCGTACACCGGGCTGCATCTTATATATCAACTGGGTGATAGACTTGTCCTCGCGGGGCTGAATAACAATATGCGACGTCTTATTGTAAGACCAGTTCTTAAACTCATACATTAAGCTGTTCCGTTGATTGATGCTTGTTACTTCGCCGTTTAACAATATCGGTGTATTTTTCGTTACCGCACCGGTTGGGCTAATATTTCGAGACGAATAGTCAGGGGCATCAATCCATGTTTCAGTGGCCTTGTCCCACTGCTGAAGGGTAATCCCTGTAAGGTTATACTCGCTGTTTACCCAGTCGCCATCGTTCAAGTCGTAGACATTGACGCTCTGTGTCTGAGCCTGGGTCTCACTACACGCCAGTCCAAACTCGAAAAACTCGCGGAGATAGTGCTGCGGACTGCTATCTTTCTTCTGTTCATAGGGTACCTTAGTGGTTAAACTTTTCGACAGCGACAAGTTGCGATTGACAGCGCTTTTGTAGTTAGTATTGCTCGTATCGGCGCGAATCGGGGCAACGTACGCTCGGCAATTCGCTACTGTGTCGTTTTTGCAGACGTTTGCAAGTCGTAGCTGGAACCGAGCCAGACCAAGTACGTCATAATTATTGTATGCGTCCTCAACATAGCCGAACTGAATCACAATTTTACGCATACCGGTGTCAGGGTCAAGCTTAAACAAGTTTCGGTGGTTATATAAATTGACTGTATAGCCTTTGTTACTGCCATTAAACGTTTCACATAAGTCAGTGGTGGCACTTCTATCATTCGCCCAAAATTTTTTGACAACGGTAGGTGTGCCGGTCGTGCGTCCATTTTCGTCCAATTGGACAAAGCGCACCTCGGCAAGAGGAATATGCGCCTTTAGTTCGCCGTTGTTTACCAACTCGTCGTATCGACACGTATCAGTTGCGGCAATCTTGAGCGTCAAGCCCTTGACAAGAGCTGCATCGGTTACGTAGACCCCTGCGGTTACTTGTTTCATGCTGTGAATCTTCATTTTACTGATCTCGAGCGACCGAGCCTTTGCATCCTGAAAACTATGTGGACCTTCGTCGTCCAATAATGCCCATTTACCGCCAGAATGCGTAAGCGTTACATCTTGTAACGAATTGTTGTCGTATGCCCCTCGTGCATTTGGCATTGCAAGGACGGACGGTGCAGTTGGGATCGCGACAGCGCTCGTCGTCGGCACGCCTCCCCCAAAACAGATCCATGCAACATAGCCGCTCAAAAGCACTACCGCCCACGCACCAGCCTTGCCCAACCATCCTTTTGCCATATACTAGCAAGTTTACCATAAGAACTACAGAGAAAAAACTATTGTTTTTTGCGATACGAATACTAGTATTTTATTTTGATTTCTGTTATAATAGGAATAATCTATACAAGTGAAAGGCGGAAACGATGTTCATGAAACGATTTGTATCAACTATTACATGTCTTGGCTTACTCGCGGGTTCGCTCCTCGCCCTAGCGCCGCGCGCGACTGCGTCAAACGGCCTGCTCAATGAAACAATCTGGCTTTCGATCAACCCAACGTCCACAACCCATATGCTCACGTCATCAAAAACCGAGGTCGACACGGCCGCGACCAAATATGGCTATACGCAGTACGACCAACGCTTCCTCGCCTCAACGACGAGCACCGGCGGGTTTGCTGCTGTCAATCGTTACTACAACGCAAAGCTCGGTGACTTTGCAAGCGAAAGCGTTGCTGCTCGCCAGAACGATCTCATCGCCAAGGGCTACTCATTTGTCAAAGTCTCATTCTATGCTGCATCCTCGAAAACCAGCACGAACCAGCCTGTCTACCGTTACGTGAAGGGATCCAAGCATAGCTACGCCCTAAGCATATCTGACCAAAAAACGCTTTCTTCAAACGGCTGGACGCAAGACGGCGTGTCATTTTATGCTGTCCCCACGGTAGCTGATGCTGCGGAGTTTACCGGCACAAGTACTCCTACCCCTACTCCTACCCCTACCCCTACTCCTACTCCTACAGTTCCTATTGATGATGGGCTATTTACAATAGCCGTCCTGCCTGATACCCAAAAAGAAGCCTTGTCATTTATGGGACCCCTTTACAATAACCAGATGAACGATATTCTAAGTCGGCGTAATGCTATGGATATAAAATTTGCAATTAGCGCTGGCGACGTTGTCAATGGTGGAAGCAACGCGGCCGACACGACCACTGAGCCCGGTCAGTATAATCGCATGACCGCCGCCTTTCAGATACTCAACGACAACGCTATGCCGTATACAATCGCGACCGGCAACCATGACACGGCAGCCGTTTGCGGAGGTGGCGGTGCTTGTGTGCAGTATTACTCAAATGGAACACGCATACCAGTAAACACCCTGCTCCGAGATACTTCCGTGTTCAACAGTCGTATGTCAAACCGCATTACCACTGACGGACAGTATACAGCTGGCCATAAGGAAAACTCATTTAAACTCTACGAAGCCGAGGGCGCCAAATGGATGGTGCTGAGCCTTGAGCTCTGGCCCCGCCAATCTGTTATGAACTGGGCCAAACAAGTCGTCGCTAGTCACCCGACCTACAACGTCATCGTCGTTACTCACTCGCTACTCGTTAGTGATGGCAGTATCGATACGACCAACGGCGGATATGGTAACATAACCTCAAAATCTATCTACGACCAGCTCATACTCGCTTACCCTAACATCAAACTTGCTCTTTGCGGCCACAAAAACGGCACAACCATGCGCGTTGATAGCGGTGTTGGCGACAATAAAGTCCTCACCATACTCACCGCCTTTCATTCAAACGACTTTAACCCCACTCGGTTTATCACGCTTAACGTCGCTGGCGGTTCAGTCGCCTCGCAAATACGCCACTCCAGTCGAACCCCTGGCTCGACTGCTGCCGACCCGAACTATCAACAGTACGACAAAACAGTGAACGGCTTGAGCTTTATTCGCTCGTAAACAGCGTGCTCCCCGATCGGACTGCTTGTCTCCGTTAATACCGGGCCACAGTGACAATCCCATCAATACCCTTACTGTATAGCCCTGGTGGTCAAAGCCCTTTACCAGCGAGTCGGCAGCTCTGTTTCACTCACCGTCGTAAGCATCGTGCTGTTCTGCTGCGCGTAATCGTATGGAGTCAAAAACACCTCTGGCCGCATACGAATCATTTCGGCCGGTTCTCCGGCCGCATTGCCGCCATAACTTCGATTGAACACCAATTTGGTGAGCGCTCCTCCAGATGCAACCGCACCATTGATGGTGAGTTTCTTTGAGCACTCTCCAGAAACTGTATACGCGCCCGAAGCTAACACTGCCGCTGGCCCTTGCGAGCACGTAACAAATGTCCCCGTTGTAATAAATATATTGGCATCGATACGCTGAACCGCTTTATCGATAACGAGGTCTTTTGCAATGATAGTGAGCGATGGCACATTGGCAAATGATCCAGCTCCAGCGCTGTTATAGGTAATATCCCCGCGAACCGTGACCGTGTAGTGAGGAGCATATACAACCGCATGGATGCCGTTCGTCAGAGTCGAAGCGTTGAGCGTCATATTGCCGCTTGCCTTGAACACTCCAGATCCACTGACGACGCCTGCCGCGCGGATAACCCCCGGGACGTGGGGCGCTTGGTTATACTGCAACGACTGGTCTGTTATCTGATGCATCGTCATGAAACGGCCAAGCTGCGCTGTGTTTGCAAATGTCAGAGGACCGTTCGCCATACCGCTTGCTGTCTCCGACCGCCCTAGCGTACCTGCCGACCCAAAGAAATCGACAGAGCCGGTTGCAAATACCCCGTAGTCGCCAAATGAACCATATGCCGTCGTGGGCATTCCATGAAAACCGGCAACCGTATTGTACGGAGACGTCACCGAACCTCCCGCCCAGACCGTCCCACCCACGGCCGTAAGGTACGGAGAGGCGGCAATAAGGACACAGACCAAAGCGGAATCTCGGTTTTGTGTTGGATCCTGAGAAGCATTGCGCGGCGCGACCGATAGCGCACGGCAAACCCTCGTACCTGGAACGTAAGCTGTAGACACTGCTTCCGAACCAACTGGTGTGGTTGAAGGTCCTTGCGCAAAAGACTGCGACCCGGGCAAGCCGTCGCGACAGGTTACGCCCGCGTACATCGTATAAGCCGAACAGCCGGCTGTGCCGTCTTTCTGTGCAAAGAAGCTGGCTGGTAGTGTCGCACCGGGCGCAATAGTGACCTGCCGAGTCATATAGACTGTATTACGCGTACCCATGCTCCCTGCTGAGTTTTTTACACTATAAGAGAATTTCACAGAGCCGGAAGGGTTTGCGATTGTACTATCAACGCTAACAAAAGGTGTTAACTCGTAATCGAGCGTAACCGTAAAACACGTAGGCGAGCTGCCGCTCCAGCTGTTATTTAGTACTCCCCCTGAACGGGCAGACGGCGACCATACAACACGTTCACAGATTGTTTTTCCTACATCTGAGGATAATGCCGTAAACGGCCTGGATGCAGAGTATGTCCCAGCGATGGCAGTTGTCAAACTTGGCGACGGAGAGATTAACGTGACGCCAGGCAGTCCGAAACGCCACGTACTATTCGCTGAACTGACTGTATTGACGCCTACTCGGTTATCTTTGTGGTATGTTATATTGTACGTTTCATTCTTCACGGTGCCGCGAACGTCAAGTGCGTGATCCCAGTAGACAGTGGTTCCCGCCGGTAGCTGTGGGGTTGTATTGCCATCCCTTGCACGTAATGTAAACCCAGTGCCTGTGTTGGCGTACAGGCGAGTCGTTGCGCCAGTCCTCCACGCAGAGCGAATGCGTATAGTAATAGCAAGGCTCGAATTGCCAAGGCTGCACGACCCATAATCATCGACACTCCTCACGGCTCTGCCGCCATTTGGATCGCCAGCCATCATAAAGACGCATTTGTAATGCGGGTGAGAGCTTAACGAATTAATCGCCTTCTGTGTTGTAGTAACTGTGTAAAGCGTATCGTTCTTTATTGCAGGATTCAAAGCTATAGTAAACCGAATCGGCGACATAATACGGTAACTTTCTACAGACGAAGGATACACTACATCGTGGCTTCTCCCTGCTAAATCACTGTTCGATGTAAGTATGTGGCGACGAAACCACTGAGTCGTCGACGAAGCGCGGCGATACGTTAGTACGTTAAGTTGGAGGGCAACTGAACTCGTCCCAGCATCTACCGTCACCGAACTCCCTGTTGGATTTCCAACAGGACTCAACCACGCGCTATACGAAACTGAGTAGCCAGCATTCGCGATGTCATCGTGTATTTCATTGATCACCCCTCGAGGCGCTAAATTTGTGCAATCGGTTTTGAACGCTGCTATTTTTTTTGGATAATCTGTGCTGATCCCGTCACCACATGCCGCTGCCGCTACCGAAGCATTCGACATCGACCACACACCCACACACAGCGCTGCGAGCGATATATTCTTTAAAGATTTACGCGACAGTCTCACTTTTCTCCACCTGACTCTGAAAAATGGTGATTCTTTACACTTTCATCATACTGCTTGAGGAACTGAAGCTCGTGTTCAAATGACGCTACCACCTCATCGGTATTTTTCCAGGGAAGGTTGCTGCTGTAGGTAAACGGCAAAAGTTTTTTCAACTTTTTAAGTGATATTTCAGCGTTGACAGAATCGGCCGATGTTAACTGCGAGTATGTTACAACACTTAAATAATCCGGCGATCTGTCATATCCGCTAACCTTTTGTATCTCTCCAGAAACCACCGCAAGCGCCTTAGTGTCGTTTGTTAGTATAGCCGTTTTTGCACGCTCAAGCAGATTTTTATCAGGTGCAACCACTTGCACTGCATTGCCATACCACAGCAACAACACAGCAGCAGTAAAAACTATCAGCAAACCGACAACAAGTTTCTTTCTACTCACTCGTCTCGTCTCTTTTATGACCCAGCACGTGCGTCTTCCTTCTCTATCACAGTTCTCCATTGAACCACAAGCATCATCGAATGTCACGACTACTTCTTGCTGATTTACATAAAACCAACCACTTACACTACTATTCTTGCTACAATAAGAGGGTATGTCACTCTCTATAGGAATCGTCGGACTGCCAAACGTTGGCAAGTCAACTCTGTTTAACGCCCTCGCTGACGCGGAAGCATTGGCAGCAAACTATCCTTTTGCCACCATTGAACCTAACACGGGTATCGTCCCAGTGCCTGACGAACGACTCAAAGTATTAAGCGCCTTGTACCAGAATGCACCCATAAAACCAGCGACTGTTGAGTTTGTCGACATAGCCGGACTTGTTGCCGGCGCGAGCAAGGGTGAAGGGCTCGGTAACCAATTTCTGGCGAACATACGCGAATGCAGCGCTATTGTCCATGTCGTTAGGGCTTTTGCAAACGACGACATTCTTCGTCACGACGACTCGTGCATTGACCCTAGAGAGGACATTGACATCATTAACACCGAACTCATCCTTGCCGACCTCCAAACCCTTGAAAAATACCTCCCAAAACTTGAGAAAGAAGTGAAGGCTAACTCGAAAAAACTCCCGGAGCTTAACGCACTACGGGAGATCCAAACTCAGCTTGATGCTGGCGCGCTTCCCGCTCGCGATCTGACCGCCGCACCATCTCACCATCTGACTTTGCTCACCGCAAAACCCGTCATTTACGCCTTCAATGTCGACGAAGAAACTTTGTCAAACGTAGCACGACAAAGCGAACTAAGCGCCCTGGTTGCCCCTGCTGACTGTATTTTTATCTGTGCAAAACTCGAAGAAGAGCTGCGTGGGCTCGATGCCGATGATCGACAGGAAATGCTTGAGAGCTACGGTGTTAAAGAGGCCGGTCTGGTACAGCTCATCACGGCCGCCTACCACACACTCGGACTGCAAAGTTACCTCACGGCTGGCGATAAGGAGGTTCGTGCTTGGACTATCAAAAAAGGTGCCACCGCGCCAGAAGCGGCCGGCGTTATCCATACCGACTTTGAAAAAGGGTTCATCGCCGCCCAGATTGTTGACTACAACGACCTTGTATCGCTTGGTAGTGAACTCGCAGCTAAACAAGCCGGCAGAGTTCATACCGTGGGACGCGACTACGTCATGCAGCCTAACGATGTCGTTGAGTTTCGGTTTAACGTCAAAAAGTAGCTATTTTTGCCGCTCTATATAACTACCGTCACGGGTATCGACTTTAACGACATCGCCGGTTTTTATAAATGCTGGTACTTTGATAACCTTACCGGTTTCAAGCGTCGCATCTTTTTGGATGGAGCTGGTCGTGTCACCTTTTACGGCCGTTTCAGTGTAGGTTACCATAAACGCTAGGCTCACCGGCACCTCCACACTAATAACCCGGTCATCGAAAAACTGCAACGTCACTTCATCACCTTCCCGCAGATAGTCCTTGATATCTTCAACATCTTCACCAGGCAGTTGGAACTGGTCAAACGTTACCGGATCCATGAAATGATAGCTCGAACCATCACCGTACAAGTACTGGGCTGTTTTGCCGCGTACTTCGGCTCGTTCAATCTTTTCGGCGCCTTTGTAGGTCTTAGGAATCACCGCACCGGTGATAAGGTTCTTCACTCGGACGTTGACGATGCTCCCGCCCCGCCCCATGACTTTTTGGTTGTAGTCGATAACGCGGTACGGCTGTCCGTCTATTTGGCAAACGGTGCCTTTTTTTAGGTCAGTTGGTTGATACATAACAGATACAATTATACCAGACGCTGCTAAAAACGCCTCACGACGCGCAGGCCAGTCGCGTAAGTCCCTGTGCCACCACCAACTATAGAAGCACCTCCGATGTCCGTAAAAGTTGGGCCATTCGCACCTTTGCGACTCGACATGATACCCATCAACCCCTCACTATCCACGCCGAGAAAGTATCCAACATGGTCAATCTGCCCAGCCGGCTCGGGAGATGCGGTGTCATTGTCAAAGCATACGATATCTGCGACCTGCATAGTAGTAAGTTCTGCGGTCGCGGAGCTGGCCGCAAGGTTATTGTCTTTGGCCTCCTAAAAC
>JBDHUL010000005.1:0-28721 GCA_039812985.1 Saccharimonadaceae bacterium (SeqCode) | reverse complement strand
GGAAGGGGCACGATCACCATGGCCCATTTTGTATGCGTCCAGCCACGATGGTGTGTTATGACTGGCAGCATAGCAACAAGTCCCAGATAGGCAGCCGCCTGAAGATGCCCATTCCAGATGAGTAGCGCATCGAGCAAAAATACCGTCCAGAAAAAAATATCCTGCGCTTTACTGTTGGTATCGACGTCGGGAAACAACGCAAAAAGCATCGCAACAACAAACACCGCCGCAAGCGCCTGCCAGTCGTGTAACAGATTGGCGTATTCCGCTAGCTGCTCCACCGGCACAAACAACATGACGCCGCCATAACAAGCTGCTGCAACAAACCCGCCCACCACATGTCCTTTATAATTCGCCATCGTTTATTCACCCACCCTCTACGCTCACCTGAACGAGTCTAGCGCGGTAGTTACAGTTTAACCTCAGGATAAAGCTCACGCGTTGTCCCGTCGATGTCGGCGCGAAGCTGTGGAAACGGTACCCCTTCTCGGGCAGTAACGCCTTCAAACATCCAGAACACGCGTTCCGAGTAACCCCAGCCACAGGCCGGTGGCATGCCGTATTCGAGCATTTCAACATAGTCGATATCGAGCATCATCGCCTCATCATCGCCAGCATCGCGCATGTTCTGCTGTTCAACAAACCTCGCTAGTTGATCCTGGGGGTCGTTAAGCTCGCTAAACCCGTTGCCGAGCTCACTCCCAAGCATTACCGGCTGAAAGCGCTGCACCGTGTTTGGATTATTGGGATTCGATTTTGAAAGAGGCGATACGAACTTTGGCGTGTTAATTAGCCATACCGGCCCCGCAACACCAGCTCGAATCTTTTTCCAAAGCTTATCGACTCCGCGAGGGATTGAATCGGTTTTCTCGACTTCCAAACCGTTTTCTTTCAGTCTGGTACTCACGTCTTCTATCGTTGTGTTAAATACATCTATACCGTAGTGTTGACGTATCACCTCCGCATAATCCCAACGCTCCCACGGTTTTTCAAGGTCAACATCAAACCCTCGAATATGAAATTGAAGTGTCCCGAACGTTTCTTTGAGAACATACTTATACATCTCTTCCATGAACGCCATGCCGTCCTGCCAGTTGGCATAGGCCCAATACCACTCCATCGCCACATGCTCTGGCAAATGCTCGTCGCTGTAGTTCTCGTTACGAAAACGCGGACCAAGATCGTAAACTTTTTCAAACCCCGCGCCAATAAGCCGTTTGAGGGGTAGTTCGTGCGAAATACGCAGGTAGAAGTCTTGATTGAGCGCGTCCATGTGCGTCTTAAAAGGATTTGCGTCAGCTCCGCCTGTTGTGTGTTCTAAAACAGGAATATTTACTTCATAAAATCCGTGATCATCAAGAAACGTGCGGGTTGCTTGCCAGAATTTGCTGCGCCGTATAAAACGCTCACGTACCCCAGTATTCACATTCATATCGACGTAGCGCCGACGCAGGCGTTCTTCTTTATCGGTAAGCTCGGTCGGCATTGGTCGAAGCGCTTTAGCGAGCAAACGTACGGTTTTGACCGCAACAGAAACCTCACCGGTTTTGGTCTTTATCACCGGGCCTGATGCCTCCACGAAATCACCCGTATCGAGCAGAGCAATATCCTCAAGCCCTATAAACCCCTGTGCGCCATCAGTCGCCGCAACACCGCCTTCTTTCAAAAAAAGCTGGAGTGATCCGCTCGCATCGCGCACAACCACAAACCCGAGTTTGCCAAACTTGCGGATCGCCATCACCCGCCCAGCAACCGTCACTTCTCGGCCTTCAAATTCGGCAAAGCTTTCGACGATCTCTGCCGCCATATTTGTGCGATGCGTCTCAGCCGGGTAGGCATCAAACCCTTTGCTTTTCAGCTCTTCAAGTTTTCTGAGCCGCTCATCTCGGTAGTCTTTCAGTGTTGCCATATCTGTTTGATAGTATATACGAAATCATGTCTGTTGTCTCGCCCTTAACGCCAGGCTTTTGTTGCGCGTCCTTCACTATGGGCGTACAATATGCAGCAAGTAACCAGCGTCCTATCTGGCACATTGAGTACTTGAATAAAAAAGTTATTTGTGGTATAATATAAATATGACCGTCGAATTACTTGGAATCTATAGAGGTTCGACAGAGGCAGGGGTACCCCAATCCCCTGACTATGCTGTTGCTGACCATGGCTCTGGGGCTATTGAACACTCTAGACGAGCACGAAAAACACCATCAGAATACATAAACACTCTGTTATATGACCTGTATGAGGCCCGCGAAGACACCGCCTACTGTACTGTTCTGCAACAACACATTAAACAAAGTGCGTTCGACCTCGTCGCCAGGCTGACTGATTACACGTACGTTAGTTCAAAATGTATTCCGTTTCAGGCGGCTGACAATATTGGTTTTAACCGGCCTCCTGAGCTTTGCGATATCTGGTCGCTCATTAACGCCCACGACGCCCTAGGGGGTGATGAAACATTACGCCAGTCAATCACCCACATTGTCACAGAATACAGCGGCAATCCGGCATTTCACTATATCAAATCAGCCCTCTGTAGCCCTGAGGCACAGAATGCACACGACCCCATGCTGCGAGCAATTGTCTACGGTACTGTTTTTTCCAATCAGGACGAAGAGGAGCAGCACGCAGGCTATGGACTGGCCGAATATATTAAGACGGAAGAACACCACTCCGTGACATGTACTCTCGGAGGCAAGGCGCTGGGCCAAACCGATACTGCACCGCTAGCTAGCCCAACCCATCCTTACATACCCCCTCTCGCGGCGTAAACCTGTTATACTACCTTTATGAGTAAACCTATTATCAACGTCGATCACTTTTCTATGGTGTTCGGCAAAAACAAGGTTATCGATGACCTTACGTTTGAAGTTCATCGCGGTGAGACATTTGGACTCCTCGGCTCAAACGGGTCAGGGAAAACCACTATTATCCGGTCACTGCTGGGGGTATACGTACCGACCGATGGTACGCTCACTATTGACGGACGTCCGTTTTCAGTCGATGGCGGTATCAAACTTGGCTATCTCCCTGAAGAACGTGGTCTCTACAAAAAGGAAAACGTCCTCGATACCATGGTGTATTTCGGCAAGCTCAAGGGAATGAGCGCTGAAAAAGCAGCCGCATGGTCGCACGGTTATCTTGAGCGTGTTGACCTGGGCAGCTACGCAAAAACACGTCTCGACAAACTTTCTGGAGGCCAGCAGCAAAAGGTTCAGCTGGGCATCACTATCATGAACGATCCGGAGCTCCTCATCCTTGACGAACCAACGAAGGGATTTGACCCGGTCAACCGACGACTACTCATGAACATTATTGAGGAACATCAGCAAAAGGGAGCAACCGTTGTTATGGTAACCCACCAAATGGAAGAAGTTGAACAACTTTGCGACCGTATTATCCTCTTAAAAAATGGTAAAGCTGCCGCATACGGCGCCGTTAAGGATGTGAAGAAAAAATTCGGCGGTCAGAGTCTGGACAATATATTTGTTGAAGTTTACGGAGGTCGAGACGATGCATAACCTAAGCACAGTATTTCATTTTGAGTTTATACGGGCTATAAAGAAGAAAAGTTTTTGGATAGGCATTATCCTCTTTCCGGCCATGTTCGCAGTCATAGCGGGTATTTCCTACACATCGAGCAAAGCAACCGACGAGCAGGCCCAAAAGTCTCAAAATGAAAAGTTCTCTCTCGAGGTTACTGATGCCTCAGGACTCGTCTCGCCTCAACTACTCAGCGCATTTGGCGCGAAACAACCAGCGAGCAAAGCCGCTGGTATAGCCAGCGCTCAGTCAGGCCATGTTGATGCCTATTTCTACTACCCAGCAGACCTCAGCAAAGACACCGTCGAGGTATACGCAAAAGACGTCGGGATGTTTGACAATGGTAAGTACAGCGCAGTTGCCAAAATGCTACTGCAGCAGTCTATTGCCAGCACAGTCAACAGTAACGTCACAGTAGTCCTCCAGGACAAATTGAACATCTCAACGACAACCTATAAAAATGGTGCTCTTTTTGATGGCTTCAAAAGCATGGTCGCTCCAGGTGTATTCCTTATCCTGTTCTACTTCGTCATCGCAGTGTTTGGCGGCCAAATGATGAATAGCACTGTCGAAGAAAAGGAAAACCGAGTCATCGAGATGCTACTGACATCTGTCGAACCGCGTACGCTCATCGTCGGGAAAATCCTGGCGCTTATTGCGCTTGGCCTTCTTCAAGTCTTCCTCATCCTCATCCCGACACTGCTTGGCTACTTTGGGCTCAAGGACCAGCTACAGCTACCGAGTTTTGACCTCGCATCCCTTAGCTTTGACTGGTGGCGTATTGCCATCGGCTTTGCCATCTTCTTCCTCAGCTTCCTACTTTTTACCGGTCTTCTTGTGACAATCGGTGCTGCTGTTCCGACAGCCAAAGAGGCCGGGCCATTCATTGGTATCGTGATGATGCTTATTTTTGGTCCGCTTTACGCCGCCTCGCTCTTTATCTCAAACCCAGAAGCCGGTATCGTACAGTTTCTTGGCTACTTCCCTTTTACCGCCCCCATACCGCTCCTTCTCCGCAATGCTGTCGGTAATCTACAACCCCATGAAATCCTTATATCACTCGCCATCTTGAGTGTATCGACGGTATTCATCATCAACCTTGCGGTACGTGTATTTCGCTATGGTGCCCTCGAATACAGCCGCAAACTTGGTTTCAAAGAAATATTTGGCCGCTAGCACTGCCAGGCATCACGCAAGAAATATAGCCCAACATAACGTAGGGCTATATGCACAGTCAATGTTCCCGACTTTAGTGTACTGCGTCAATAGTATAGGTTGTACTGCCCTTCGGCGTATCGATAACCACCTTGTCGCCAGACTTTTTGCCCATAAGAGCTGCGCCTATGGGCGATTCGTTCGAAATCTTACCCTCGAGCGGATCAGCCTCGACTGGTCCAACAATAGTATACGTAACTTTTTTGCCATTATGAAGATCGACTGTACTACCGACCCGAACAGCACCGCCACTCTTCGGTTTGATAATCTCATGGTTCAATAAGATATCTTCTATCTCGAGAACTCGCGTCTCGACAATACCCTGTTCTTCACGAGCGGCATCGTACTCGGCATTTTCACTAAGATCACCATAGTCGCGAGCAGCCGCAATTTTTTCTGCTATCTCTGCTCGCCGCTGTTTTAGCTCGGCAAGTTCTTTTTCGAGGTCTTTTTGCCCCTGAGCGGTTATCTGGTACACTTTTTTCATCCTGATTTTCTCCTTTACTTTGACGTTTGGGCAAATAATAAGCGCGCTAGCATAGCGCGTTATGGGACAGACAAGAAGTGTTGGCGTTCTTCTACCCTAGTATCCCCAAACTTTAGGATGCATCTAGTCTAGCAAGCAGCGTTTCGAGTGTCAAGAGTTCGGCCGAGTTACCGGTGCGGTGTTTGTACTCAAACTTGTTCAGGTCAATCGTTTTGGGTGAAACCACCACCCGGTGGGGTATGCCCATGAGGTCGCAGTCGGCAAATTTCTCACCCGGACGCACATCACGGTCATCCCATAGCACCTCGATACCCTTCCCTCGAAGGAGTGTGTAGAGTTTTTGAGCATCGTCGTGCACCTCACCGATACTCGCAAGGTAAATCATAAACGGAGCGATACTCTCGGGCCACACAAGTCCTCGTTCGTCACTAAAATGCTCTGCAATCACTCCCACCAACCGACTCACGCCTATACCGTAGCAACCCATTACGTACGACCGGCGCTCGCCATTCTCGTCGGTATAGTAGACTCCGAGGGCATCGGTATATTTTGACTCAAGATGGAATGTATTGCCCGCTTCTATACCACGCTTTTCAACCAGCTCTTCTCGCTTGAGGCCCAGTTTTTCGAGATTCTCGTCAGTGAATATTTCTTTATTTATCGCGATACGTTTTACTTCATCGACATATATGGTATCCTCTCCGACCGGACTGACCACCTGAAATTCGTCGCTAAAACGCGGAGTAAATATGCCACCATCGGCATACGTTCTATATGTTATGTCACCCAACCCAAGCCGATCATACACTGAAAAATAAGCTTTGACATAGCGTTCATACACCCGCATATGTTCTTCCTGGTTACGGCTAAACGAATACAGATCTTTCATGACAAACTCGCGGCCGCGCAGGAGTCCACTTTTCGCTCGCAATTCATTGCGAAACTTATTTTGTATCTGATACACAGCAAACGGCAAATCTCGGTACGAGCTCGCGTAGTTACTTACCGCATCAACAACGGGTTCCTCGTGCGTCAAACCAACCCCTAGCTCAGTTCCATTGGCGAGTTTTGTTTTGAACCAGTTATCAACTTTTCTATCGTCCCAACGATCGGTTTTTTCCCATATGTCCCGCGGCTGGAGGGTTGTCATCATGACCTCTTGGCCGCCCGCTGCATTCATTTCCTCTCGTACGATGCGTTTGATATTTTCAAGCACCCGCAGACCCAGTGGCATGTACGCATACACACCAGCCATTTCTTTATGAACAAACCCGGCCCGTATAAGCAGTTGGGCATTTTTGGCTACTTCCTCAGCTGGTGCCTCGCGAAGCGTCTTTGTAAAAAGCTCCGTACGTTTCATATGATTCTATCTTACACGACCCTGATAAATTTGTGTACCAGAGCATCCTGCCAAGATGTCTTCTATTCCATGGGGGCGCGCAGACTGTCCAACAAATACCCTCACCCCATGACTCAAGGCTAAGCGAGCGGCATACACTTTGCTATCAGCTCCTCCCTTCCCATAGCCAGAACCACTCCCGCCTTTAACATAGTCCTGCACCCGTTCAAGTGACACCTTTTTGAGAACTCGCTGTTTGGTCGAGCCAAAATCCTCGCATATACCTTCTTGATCAGTAAGAAGCACGAGTGATTCAGCCGCAAGCAGTACAGCAACCTCGGCCGCCAATTTGTCATTGTCCCCAAAGGTAATCTCTTCAGTAGTTATAGCATCATTTTCGTTCACCACCGGAATCGCTCCAAGTTCCCAAAGCGCTTCTAGGCTCTTCACTAACGCATGACGGGCATGTTCGTCATGCAATTCGCGGCTCGTCACGAGCACCTGGCCAATACCCTTCGGCTCCATTGCCTCCCGCCAGTGTCGCAGTAGGCCAACCTGTCCTAGCATCGAAAATGCCTGTAGTACATGAACATCGGTTGGACGCTCCGTCAACGCCTGCTCTCGCATCCCAAAGCCAATTGCTCCCGATGTCACCACCATAACATCATAGCCCGACGACATATGCCGCACGCTCTCACTCAGCGTTTCAAATACCGTACGAGGACTGTCTCCACCAAGGAGTGAGTGTGTTCCGACTTTGACAACGAGTCGTGGTTTCATACGCATTACACCAGATTTATGCCGTACAACGGCAGTATGAATAAAATACCATACGCCAATCCATTTTTCAGAGCATGCACGATGACACCCGGCCATATACTGTCGAATTTTTCTCGTAAATAGCAAAGAAACAGGCTAAGAACAAACACATCGATACCGACATTGACCTGACCGTGCAAGACAGCGAATGTCAAGCTTGTAAGCACCGCGCTCAACCAAAACCCGTTATATTTTCTTACTCGTCCAAACAAATACCCCCGAAATACTACTTCTTCGCAAAATGGAGCAAGTACGACCAGCGCCAGCCCCGCCGCGATGTATTCGATGGCGTGCTGCGTATGGTGAAACCCAACGTCCTGCCTTTGCGAAAGATCGAGCCCTGGTATATGAATAAGGTTCAGGAGCACGGCGACGACGATACTCGCCATGAAGTACAGCCCCCACGTCGAAAGCGCTGCAATAATCATCTGCCTCGTCACTTGACGCTGTAGTCCAGTATTTTTGATAATCTCACTGCGGGGTTTGCGTCGCAGAACAAACGGCGCAAGCACAATACATGCCGCCAAGATATAGACGATAGCGGCCAGTACCAAGTTCCCCACTGGAGTTTGTGCAAATATACGGACCGTAGAGGGAGATGCAACAAGTATTAGCCCGACAACAAGTGCCGCTCCAAGTGACGCAGCGAGCGTCCATATCGCATAGAGTAACCCGATACCGACATTACGAATAACTTTTTTGTTCATCTAGTTTCTCAACTTCAAGATATCAAGCACGGTGATAAGCGCCATAAGCGCAAGAAGAAAAACAAAATTCCGCCCATTAATCTTTTCCTCAGTTTCCTTGGTGAGCGGTCGTCTCAATATCTTCCGATAGATAAGAGTCACGAACCAGCGGCCCCCATCGAGAGCCGGTATGGGAAGGATATTCATAACAGCCAACGTGAGCGAAATTAACGCCGTGACGAGCAGCAACGACCCAATACCGTCTTCACGCGCTGCTGGAAACAGCCGTCCAACTACTAAAAGGATGCCGCCGACGTTGTTGTTTGCTTCAGCCAGCTTGGCGTCGCCTGCTTGTCGAACTGTGCTATTTGGATTCACTTTGTCGAATAGCCCTGTGACGAGGTTAGAGACCATTGTCCCAAGACTTTGTACGGTATAACCTGTGAGCTGGCCGGTAAGTATAACTCCTACCACTGGCGCGCTCCAAGTCGAACGATACGATACGCTCTGTCCGCCAGCAAGACCAAGGTAGCCTTTTTTATCGCCATTGGTAGAACGAAGCGTCACGGTCGCCGTCTTTTGTTCGCCCCCTCGCTTATATACAACCTCCACCGTCTGTCCGATATGCGACTTTGTCAGTTCGCTGAGCTGCACCCGACCGTCCATGGGAACCCCCGCCAAACTGACAATCTCATCGCCCCGCTGTAGTCCCGCTTTTTCGGCTGGAAGTCCAGGCGACACCGTCACCACTTTCATCGGCTCAACGTGTGTTAGTGTATCGGTTGGTACCGTGAACTGCCCTTCGATCATTTTTGGCAGACCCATGGCCGCGACAATACTGAGTAATACAGCCGCGGTCATCCAGTTAACAAATACACCTGCGAGCAACACCTTTGTCTTGACCCAGAAACTCGCCGCCCCATAGTCGCCTTTTTTGGTGGCAGAGTCATGTTCACCCTGAAGCTGCACAAATCCGCCGAGCGGCAACCAGTTAAGACTATACTGCACGTTCTTACCAAGAACGCTCTGCTTTACATTCCAGGCTTTGGCCCTCGGCGGAAATCCTATCCCAAACTCTTTGACCCGTATACCGTTTCGGCGCGCCACCACCCCATGTCCAAATTCATGCATGGCGACAAGGGCGACGAGAATGAGCAGCCCAATAACAACTGACAATATAAAATTTAGCGTGCCCAGTACGTCCATTTACCCTCCATGGCGTCGATTACGATGACTGTATTCTTCCAGTATAGCAGTAACGTCTGCCGGACGCATGTCTGGCCATAGTTTTTCGAGAAATATAAACTCAGCATATGCACTCCGCCATAACATAAAGTTGGACAGGCGTTGTTCGCCACTTGTACGAACGATCAGGTCGCACGGAGGAATTTCCGAGTGATCGATATACTGTTCGAATACTTCATTTGTGACGTCTTCCAACTTAACTCCAGCCGCAATCAACCGACGTGCCGTAGTTGCGATTTCTTGTTGCCCGCCATAGTTAAAACACATTACGAGAGTCGCCCGTGTGTTATGTTTTGACTCTTCTTCGGCTTGTTCAATAAGCTGCAAGATATCTTTTGGTATACCATCACGTTCACCGAGCGCAACAAAACGGCAATCCTCCCGCAATAACCGTCGCAACTCGTTTTTAAACATGTTACGCACCAGGCCCAAAAACGCACTCACTTCTTCTTCGGCACGCTTCCAGTTTTCCGTGGACCACGTATAAAACGAAATATATTTTACCCCCTGCTCTACTAGCTCACGCAGCACATCTTCAAGTGCCGTAATACCCGCTAGATGCCCCTCCCAAGGCGGTAATCCATGTTTTTTTGCCCATCGACGATTACCATCGATAATAAGTCCGACATGCCTGGGTATCGTTTTCATACAACACTACACTGTCATAATTTCTTTTTCTTTGGCTTTGAATATTTCGTCTATCTTTGCCTGATAATCCTTCATATCATCGTCAAGCCCTTTTTCGATTCGCTTCACATCGTCCTCTGACAATTCCTTCGCGTCTTTCATGCGTTTTGCTTCTTTCAGCGCATCTTGACGGATATTGCGTAGGGCAATTCGACAATCCTCAACCTTATCGCCCAGTTGTTTTACCATATCACGGCGGCGTTCCTCGGTCAGGGGCGGTACAGGAACACGCACAACATGGCCATCATCGCTCGGATTAAACCCGAGGCCACTCGCTTCTCGTATGCCAGCTGCAATCGCTTGCACCTGGCTCGGGTCAAACGGACTTATCTGCAACAACTGCGGCTCAGGGACAGTGATGTTCGCAACTTGTTTCAGTGGCATCATAGAACCATAAGCCTTCACCATAACGCTATCGAGCATATCTGGGTGTGCTCTCCCCGTTCGAACTTTTTTCAACTCGTCTTCAAAAAACTCGAGTGCCTGCTGCATTTTGACTTCATACTGTTTGGTATCGAACATACATTTCCTCTCATTTTAACGCTCCTCCTAGTATAGCAAAGAAACTTGTCGGTTATCTCTCAAGTTGGGCTTGACCAACTATACCGTTTATGTTAATCTGGTTATAGCTAAATCAACCAACAAAAAAATATGCAACCACAGCAACATTCCGCGGGTAAATCCACCCCTAAAAAAGACCCTACCGAGCTTCGAGTTCATCATACTGCACCCGTGCATCAAGAACCTGCCCCCCTACCCCCGCCGCCGCAACCTCACAAGGATCCTGTCCCTAAGCCGGTTCGTACATCTTCGCCTCCGGAAGAGACGCAGTCACACTCAGCACTCCAGCAAACGACGCCCCCGCCCACCCCTACTCCTCCCGTCCAGACACCAAAGAATCCTGTCCCATTAGCAACATCACTCGCAACACAGGCGTTTCATGCCCCACCTGCCACCCAACCGCATAGTGATCCTGTTAGTCCGCATTTACCAGTTCATTCTCCAGAGCCCCCCCACCTTCATCCCATCGTCACTCCAGCATTTATGCAAGCCGCCGCTCCCCCCGAGCCCAAACGTAAGAGTCATAAAAAGCTAGCCTTCATCATTATCGCTGCCCTCCTTTTACTCGGCGGAGGGGGCATTACGTATGCTACCCTCTCTCATAAGAAGGCGGGTTCATCAATTGCAACCTCAAAGAATACATCTTCGTCAAATAACGGCACCAGTAACACAGCAACACCCGAGAACACACCATCCGATCCTAACAATGACACTAACGATACCAATGATACTAACGATACTGACCCGAACAATGAACCCTCAACCGAAGAGGTTGCTCCAGTCCCGAACATACAGAACCAGTTGGGAAGTGATCCGTCACTACCAGCCAACCCGGATGTTTTGTGGGATCCTGGCTCAGGCGACGATGAATCCCCTGCACCAGCTCCTGCCCCTGCACCAGCTCCTGCCCCTGCACCAGCTCCAGTGGCAACAACCCATGCCTTTACAGTTGCAAACTGGAACCCCACCGGCAACACTGCGGTGAATATTCGTGACTTTAGCAAAAAAATCCTCAGCTCTTCAGGAATCCTCGGGCTCCAGTCTATGGATGACCCGGCCGTACGACGCACCTTACGAGATGGTGTACTTTGTGGAACTTGTGCCTACACAAGCAATCTTGCCGACTATCTCACGAGTGGCTCAAGTCCAGCCAGCCTCCCCATCATCTGGAACAAGTCTCAATTTAGCCTCGCCGCCTCAGGCAGTCTCAAAGCAAACGACACCGCATCTGGTGTAACCGATAGTGCTGGTACGAACCTTACTATCACTGCCAAATATATTACCTGGGTTAAGCTGACTGACAATCCAACCGGCAAACAATTTTATGTCATTAACAACCTCACCGTCTATGCCGTTGAGGCCAATGGGCGACCCATCGCTAGCAACACAAAGCGTGTCGAGCTCTACAAAGCATACATGAATGCCCTGGTAGGAAAGATTAACGAATTTAAAGGCGCAAACGTTCCTGTATTTGTCATCGGCGACTTCAATGTCAACTACCGTAACGACAGCACCGTCAAAGACCCCGTGTTCCCCTACAGCCGTCTCGGCACACTCGGTGTCCAGAGTGGTTGGCAGATCAAGGGACTTGCCGGTATCTCATCGTCACAAGGCACGCGTAACGGCACGAATGCTGTCAACGACTACATATTCTCATGGCAACGCAGCGATGTCTCGTATCAATCTGCGACCATTGCCGCAAGCGGGTATGGAACTGGCCACTTCCCGGTAACACTCGCCGTCACAATAAAGCGCTAGCCAATTCGGCGACCACCAAACATGAAGATAACTCTCGTCGCTGAGAGTTGTCTTCATGTTCACGGACTTACAGCGCTACTATTCGCTGACGCCCAGCTCAACCCGCTTCATCTGACGCACAACGATATTCTCGCCGAGTTTTGCTATATGCTCCTTCACCAGCTCCCCAACCGTAATATCTGGGTTTTTGATAAATGGCTGCTCGAGAAGTGTCTTTTCAGCAAAGTACTTCTTTAGTTGACCTTCAACCATCTTCTCTGCAATGTCCTTGGGTTTTCCTGAAGCAGTGGCAGTTTCAACGAGCTCCGCCTTCTTGGCCTCCTGAACCTCAGCCGAAACGTCCTCAATCGAAATATAGGCTGGGCTGGTTGCAGACACATGCATAGCAATGTCATGTGCAAGATTTTTGAAGTCATCGGTACGAGCTACGAAATCTGTCTCGCAGTTAACTTCAACAACCGCCGCAATCCTCCCGCTATGAACATAGGCGTCAACGAGACCCTGAAGCGCTTCACGTTCACCACGTTTTTCAGCCTTAGTGAGGCCTTTTTTACGCATGGCTTCAAGCGCCTTATCAAAGTCACCACCCGCTTCAGTAAGGGCCGCTTTAGCATCGGTCAGCCCAACGCCCGTAAGTTCTTTAAGTTTTTTGATTTCGTCTATGGAAATGCTCATGCGATCTCCTTATATGGTTATGTTCAATTAGTTTTCTTCTCTGAGATTTTTTTGCCTTCTTCAACCGCCGCGACGACGTAATCGAGTATGAGGCTAAGGCCTTTTATGGCATCGTCGTTCCCCGGTATGACGTAGTCAACAAGGCCTGGATCTGCGTTTGTGTCAACAATCGCAATAACCGGAACGCCCAATTTGCGAGCTTCCAGTACGGCATTTTTATCCTCGAGTATATCGGTGACAAACACGGCACCTGGTTTGCCATTCAGGTCTTTGATACCACCATAAAACTTATTAAGGTTATCAATCTCTTCCTGAAAACGCTGAACTTCGAGTTTACTGTAACGGTTAGCAAGTTCACCGCTGTCCATGCGTCGTTCGAGATTTTTCAGATTTTTAATCTGACTTGTCACTGTCGCAACATTGGTCAACATACCACCCATCCAGCGCTCAGTCACATAAGGCTGGCTAGCTGAAAGAGCAACATTTTTGACGAGATCTTTCGCCTGTTTTTTTGTCCCCACGAGAAGCACCTGCTTGCCGCCAGCAACGGTTTTGGTAATAAACGGCAGCGCCTTTTCGAGTCCTTCAACCGTTTTCGTCAGGTCGATGATGTGACTGTCCTGACGTTTGCTATGAATGTACTGCGACATTTTCGGATGCCACCGGCTCGTTTTGTGTCCAAAGTGGACACCGGCTGCGAGCAAAGCCTTAATATCGACCTCTACGGCCATACGTTAACTCCTTGTACCTTGTTTGGCTGCCCTAAAATCAGGAGTATGCAGCAAAACTGTGTCGTTAATATAAATGAGTACGCCAACTATCATAGCAAGAACAGGGGCAAAAGGCAACGTTTACTCCGAACGCATGTCTTTGAGCGGACTACGGACGAGATTGCGCGATAAGGGAAGAAGCATGGCAGCGAGTCCCGTGACAACTATCACCCCCACCGTTATTGCTAGCGCCTCCGGCCATAGTCCAACGAGCCACACTGGGGCAGTCTCGTGCGTCGAGATGAAGATGAGGCGTGCCGAAGATGTGAGCGAAGACGACGACACACTACTGACCACCCAAGCCGCTGAAAAACCAATAACAATAGCCGCAAGCGCCACAACAAGCGAGAACATTGTCACATAGAGAGTGTATATAGCACGGATGTCATTGCGCTTTGCACCAATAGCCCGAAATACCGCTGTTTCCCGACGGCTATCCGTGACGACTCGCCCTACCATACCCATCATGAGTACAGCGGCAATTACCGACACGACAAGCCCGGCGATCTGCAAGGACTGGGTTGCTTTGCCCATAATATCATCCATAAGCACGCTGTTGCTGCCAAAGTAAGCGATGAATGGTTTTTTATCGCTACAATCCAAACCGCTACAGCCTTTTTCAGTAAGGAACTTGCGGGCTTCACTCGCACTTGAAAACTCAACGATACTGCCCACCCCCGCGGGCACAGACATACTAGCGAGGTCCGTTTGGGGTATCAGGTCAGCTCGTGCGGCTTGGGGTACGAGCTCAGTTGGTACTACCCACTGGCCGCTAAGCGACATACCTCCAAATACCATCGCAAACCCATCAAATGTGCCGATACTCGAATAGTCCGGTGCATCAGGCGAAAGACCCACGATGCGAAACTGCAGTTTTTTCTCAACCGGTCTGACCTCGGTGCCGTAGAGAGCGTTAAACTCAAATTGGTTGGTCGTGAGACGCCTTTCTTCGGCCGAACGGGTGTCTTTCGTCACTGCAACCGGTCCGCAAGCCGCCGGATCAGGCAAGGCATAGATTTGGCTAGGCATCTGATATGCTTTATCGCTTTTATGTTTTTCGATATCGGTTATTTGCTGCTTCGTCTGTTCTATAGCTTGTTGTGAGCTCCCGTTCCGGTAGCAAAGCGCAATCATCGCATTAACCGCACGCTTTTTCACCTCGTCAACACGTGCGATCTTTTCATCACTCGTCGCAGTTTTGGAAAGTGGTTTCAAGCCAATAGCCTTTTCAGCTTCTGAGTACGGTATAACAAGCGGAATGGCATCTGACCCAGCAGAAATTGGCGTCAGGTTAGCGCCATCAAGTAAAAATGGGTCTATCACCGACCGAGACAAGTAGCTCAATGTTTCCGGGGAACTACGGCCATACATGCCATCGTTCGTATTGGTAGTACCCTTACCTTGAAAATCTTCTTTGCCGCCGCTCATGATACGTAAGTTACTCGTGTCGCCGAACGATTCGCTTGCGAACAGCGTTTTCGGGTGGTACCCCTGCGCAGCTTGCTTTGTCAAGTCGAACCCCGTCGGCAGTAGCGCCATCTGTTCTTTGATTACTCGCTGAGCAGCCGTGTTCTGAGAGTTCAAATGCTCTTTTTCGCCTTGCGACGCGAGTGTTGGTGGTTGATCCTGCGCCGCGTCGTACGGCACACCAAGCCGCTTCGCGTCGGCTTTCTTCTGTTCGACAATTGTTTTGTTCAGTTCTTTCGCTTTCGCTAACAACTCCGGCGCTGTATCGTCGATACCACGGCTTGTATAAAACGACACCAGCGTCAAATACCGTTCCGATAAACTGTTGTGAGCATACCGGCTATAGCTCTCCATGCCCCCCCGTAGTAATGTGAAGACAAATACCAGTATCGCGAACAATAGCCCGGCGAGTGTCGCTGTCACCACAGTACGAACCTTGCGCGTCTTAAGTTTCGTTACTGCGAGCGTCGCTGCGTCGACAAACCGTATCATACAACCACCTCACCATCCTTCATGCGCACAACGCGATCAGCCCGAGCAGCAATGCCCATGTCATGCGTCACCACAACAACAGTAGTACCTAAGTGCTGGCGGACTGTTTCAAATAGGTCAATGATAGCCCGACCATTAGTCGAGTCAAGGTTACCCGTTGGTTCGTCGGCAAGTAACAGCTTCGGTGAATTCATGAGCGCCCGAGCAACAGCCGCCCGTTGCATCTGACCTCCCGAAAGCTCTTTCGGGTAGTGCATGAGCCTATCCGACAGGCCGGTTTGTAGTGCCAGTTTTTCTGCTCTTTCCTTGCGGCCGCCCCGCGGCATTCGAGCAAACATAGCCGGTACTTCCAGATTAGTTTTGAGACGAAGAAATGGCTGGAGATAAAAAAACTGAAACACAAACCCGATTGTCTGAGCCCGAAACTGCGCCAATTTGCTATCGCGCATCTTACGGAGACTCGTTCCATCAACTGTCACCGTACCAGACGTTGGCCTATCCAAGCCACCCATGAGTTGCAACAGCGTGCTTTTGCCGCTACCGCTTGGACCGGTAATGGCTACAAACTCACCCTCATGAATCTCAAGTGTCGTACCTCTGAGTGCATCGATGGTTTGTTTGCCCATTTTGTACGTTTTTGTCACGGCATCAAAACGCACCAGTACGGGCGTATTTGGAACGACCACTGAATTTTTGCGCACGGTCTTATAAGATTCAAGAGCGGCCACAGCCCGAGCATCATCGCCATCAAACAGATCCAAAAAGGCTTTGATCTGTTCTTCGCCCACCGGTTTTTCTGTCATCTAATCATACTATACCGATGTCTACCCGTAAAAACAAGACCACTATCGACATGCTGTTTATGCTACAATAACCTCAAGACATACAAACCTTATACGTACCTTATCAAGGATTAAGGAGATACTATGGAACCAGCCGACAATCCTGTCGCTACAGCGCCGACCGTCACACCTACAGGCACACCGCCAACCCCAAGCTCAGCCCCATCGCAGGCCCCCCAGAAAAAAAACAACACTGGGCTTATTGTTAGCATTGTTGTCGGTGGGGTTGTATTACTTGCGGTCGTGGCCGGCCTGTTATTTACATTCCTTGCACCAAAATCTACCCCCAATAACACTACCCCCAAACAGCAAGCAGCTACACAAGCGCCAGCTGAAAACACCCCATCAACTTGCATAACCAAAGAAGAAGCTCTGGAGATGATCCCTGACGAACGGCACTTTCAGTCCTATGGCTTCATATATGGGGAAACGTACTTCTTCGAAGCCGACAAAGCTGTATTCGTTACCGAGTTTACCGACATGCAAAATACTGAACTCGACAAGGAAGCCGCTTGGATCAAAAAATACTCGGCCAAAAAATTTATGGTTAACCTTACCCCTCAAATACAGGATGTCTCTGTGACGAGTGCCAATGAGCAACTTGGTACCCAACGAGCTGAATATATACGCAGTCAGCTCATACAACGCGGCGTCAAGCCTGACAAAATAGCCATACTCCCAACTACCGCCGAACACGACGAAACAGAGTCATCTAAATTAGCCCGTCGCAATGTCAATTTGGCAATCGTGGGTGATGAAACCTGCGCAGTCCGGTAAGCGCCAGGCTGCAACCACTGGCTTTGTCGCCGTTTCTTTGACTTTTTACCGCAAAACAGATATAATCCTTCCCTGATTATGAAAAAAGATGTACACCCAACAGACTACCGCTTTGTCGTATTCCTCGACGAAGCCGCGGACTTTCGTTTTCTGACGAAAAGCACCGCCAAGAGCAACGAAACTATCACCTGGGAAGACGGTAACGAATACCCACTCGTGAAAGTTCACATTTCAAGCGCCTCGCATCCGTTCTTCACGGGCGAAGAGAAGATTATTGACACCGAAGGGCGCGTCGACCGCTTTAAAGCCCGCGCTGCTGCTGCCGAAGAACGGCGCAAAGCCCTCGCGAACAAAGCCAAAAAAGCCGCTGCCGTCAAAGAGAAGAAAGCCGCTAAGGCAGAAAAATAATACGCCGTACATAAAAACCGGCCTTTCAAGGGTCGGTTTTTATATGAGATAATACAACCATGGCAACAATCACACTTGACACTCCCTCGCTCAAAAATGAAAGATCCGAACTGACTGATTTTTTAGCGCAACCACATGCTTTTTCTGACCCCGACTACGCCAAAAAAAATCGCCGTTTGCTCGAACTTGACGAACTTATTGCAGCAGCCGAACGCCGCAGCATACTCGAACAACAAATCGTTGAGGCAAAAGAACTGGCCAGTGGCGGTGACGACCTGGCAGAACTGGCCAAAGAAGAACTCCCGCTACTTGAGACAGAGCTCGCCGCGCTCGACGAGAAGTTGTTTGTTATGTTGACACCAAAGGACCCGAATGACGAGAAGGACGTTATCGTCGAAATCCGGGCTGGTGCTGGCGGCGATGAGGCGTCGTTGTTTGCAGCTGAACTGTACCGTATGTACCTGCGCTGGTGCGAAACCCACGGGTTCAAAACCGAGCTCCTTGGTGAATCGCCTAACGAGAGTGGCGGCTACAAAGAAGTAATTTTTGGCATAAAGGGCGACCGGCCCTACGCACAGCTCAAGTTTGAGTCAGGCGTTCACCGCGTTCAACGCGTTCCCGTAACTGAGAGTCAAGGACGTATCCACACCTCAACCGTTACTGTCGCTGTCCTGCCCGAGGCCGAGGAAACCGACGTTGAGATAAAAGATAGCGATCTCCGTATTGATATTTATAGGGCAAGCGGCCACGGCGGCCAGAGCGTGAACACCACTGACAGCGCCGTTCGCATCACCCACCTACCATCTGGTCTCGTCGTCACTAACCAAGACGAAAAATCCCAGCTAAAGAACAAGCTCAAGGCCATGAGCGTCCTACGTTCTCGGCTGTTGCAAATAAAGCTAGACGAAGAAAATGCCAAACTCTCTGCCGAGCGTCGAGAACTCATTGGTTCGGGCGACCGGAGTGAAAAGATCCGCACCTATAACTTCCCGCAAGACCGTATTACCGACCACCGCATTGGCTACAGTCGCAGCGGCATCCCCCAGGCCATGAACGGCGATATAGATGACATCCTTGAAAAGCTCGGGGCCTACGAACGCGAGCTCAAAGCGCAAAGCGTATAGCCCTTAATGATCCCTCTTCACTCCCTGAAGGCACGTTATCATCGAATCATCCAACGTATGTATGCCTGGGTGATTTTTTACTAAGTCAGCCGCATGCCGCCGTGGATCCTGGGAACCGTGAATCACCGCAACTAAGGCATTTTTTGGATCGATGGTAAATCTGTGAAGGCCATTCCAATTCTCATGATAGACAGGTTCGAGGAATCTTGGGTCATACACCGCAATACCATGCGATAACGTATACAGCCGCTGTTGCTCTGCTGCGAGCGATGGGTATAGAGAGGTTGCATATGTATACCGGTCCGATGGGCCACCTCCCTGTCGCACCGCATCAAGCTCCTCCCGGTAAAGACCGTTATAGTGCTTCGAATCACTCGTCGTGTCTCGGTCGGTGCCGCGTGCAAGCATATACGCAAGTCTGCCCAGATTGAACTCACGGATTCCTACATGGAGTTGCTCACCCCCCCGTAAGTCTTGATCAGCTGACCTCTTGCATCGAGGCCGTGTGCCGTTATGGTATCCGCGAGGCGTGAGCCATATTCGTAGTCATCAATGATTGGTAGTGTATGGGTCATAGGTTATGTATATTAATCGCTTGTTCGTTCGATTGACAGTATTGTACTGTATATTATAGCATGTGATTATAAAAAGTCAAATATTCCCTCGTTTGCGACTCATCATGACACCATACTGCAAAGTACCACCCTAAAGTGATGGATAAAGATCGCGTATTAAGGTAACGAGGTAGTCAAACTCGCCTTTTGATACAGGTTGTTCATTCATTCCCATGTCTATCAACATTTGACGACCTTCGCGTATTGACGTCGCACGTGCTGCTTCTCTATCGGAGCTATGTTGTTCGTACATCATGCCTAAACGAGCCAGGTCTAAAGCGAATTTATCACGCATGGTTGCTACGCTTTCTTTGGAAGCGGCTTCATTCAGTTCGTTTTGATGCTGAGCAAAAAGAGCAGAAATCTCGCTTATGTGTCTGCAATGTTCGACATCCCGCTCTTTGATATCCTCTATAAACATCTCTCCATCAGCTTCAGTCGGGGGTGTTCTGTCTTCACGAACCAAAGTACCACTTTCGTCTAAATGATAATTCATCTGCAATCCCCATTCGGGGTATCCGCGGCCTGAATTATCTTCACCTTCCAAAAAGTACGTAATGCTTATCTGAAGATTTCCAAAAGGCTCCTTGAGTCGCATGGCTGCAACCCCTATGTAGCCACCCTCATACAGGGGATTGATGAGACCACTGCTAACTTCCGAGCCCTTCTTCAGCCGGTGAATATGCATCGATCCCTTTTCTCCTGTGCTATCTAGCATACCCATGGCAAGACGACTAAACTGTTGGGCTATGTCTTTACCATCTACTTCTTGAAAGCCGTCGATAGTGTCAACACCAAACAATGGCCGAGCATCTGGAGAATCTAGCAGCGGTGGTCTTGTTGTTATATCCATTTGTTTTTTTCATAGTATACGAGTTACAATATAACACATGAATGCTATAAAGTCAAATATACACTCCCTTCTCGACCAGAGTAGCAACCTCTTAAAAAATGAAAAAATACCTTCCTCAAGACTAGACGCAGAGGTACTTTTGGCGTATGTCCTCGGAGTTGACCGCACCTGGTTGGCGGCTCACCACGACACCATACTGCAAAGTACGACCTTGCAGCAGTATGAGCAATTGGTCAAGCGGCGAGCGAAACATGAGCCTGTCGCTTACATCATCGGCAAAAAGGAGTTTTATGGCCGTGAGTTCATGGTCACACCGAGCGTACTCATCCCCCGTCCGGAAACAGAAGATGTAATATCCCTAGCGCTGAGCATAGGCACAGAGCGCATCAGACCAAAGCAGTGTATGGATAAGACGGCGGACACCAAGCCGCAACAAATACTCGATATCGGATGTGGCAGCGGGTGTATTGGCATTACACTCAAGCTTGAACGCCCGGAATGGGACGTCACCCTTGTCGATATCAGCCAAAAAGCTCTGGCTGTCGCCAAGCGAAATGCTCAAGAACTTGGCGCAAAGACACCGTGTATACAAAGTGATCTTTTGTCATCCTTCATACCTCGTGCTTTATCCTTCTCAATGATCGTTGCCAACCTCCCATATGTCGCCCGTGCATGGCAGCGTTCACCCGAAACAGACCATGAGCCCGCTCTTGCGCTGTTTGCAGAGAACGGCGGTCTAGAGCTTGTATATAAACTCGTGAGCCAGGCGGCAGGTATTCTCGATGAAAAGGGGTGGCTAGTACTTGAGGCTGACCCCGAACAGCACGAGGACATCGTTCGTTACGCCAGAAAATATCGTCTGAAGCATGTTACAACCCGCGGCTACGCCGTTAGCTTCGTGAAGCAACCGTCAGGGTCACTGTAGCCTCTTTGCCGTCGCGCAGGTAGGTGATGACTGCTTGCTGCCCCGGTGTCAGCTGGGCGACGAGACTCGCAAACGGATGTGTACCATCGACTGCCATGCCATTGATTTTGGTAATGATATCCATCGCCTTAAAGCCGGCTTTTTCGGCAGGGCTTCCAGATGCAACCACCGACTGCCCCTCACTAGCAAGCAACAATGCGCCCTGTCGCACCTTAAGGCTATACCGACTTGCGACGTCTGGGGTGATTGTTACATAACGTACACCTATGTATGGTTTTATGACCTTGCCTTCACTGAATAGACCCTTTAACATGCCCTTTATGTCATTGATAGGGATAGAAAACCCAATACCCTGGGCACCAGAAGCGATTGCGGTATTAATACCAATTACCTCGCCCGACAGGTTCAACAGCGGTCCGCCCGAGTTACCGGGGTTGATGGCAGCATCGGTTTGAAGCAAGTTCTCAAGTTGCTCTGACGAGCGCCCACTCTCGTCAGATGCGGTGACCGGACGACCAAGCGCCGAAATGATGCCCGTCGTGACCGTGTTCTGGTACTCACCAAGAGCATTGCCGATGGCGATAACTTTCTGCCCCACCTCGACCTTCGACGAATCGCCAAATACCGCAGGTGTCAGACTTTTCACGTTCTGGATCTTGAGAAATGTCACGTCGTTCGAGGGGTCGCTACCAACGTATTTCACATCTTTGTACGACGTTCCGTCGGCCAATACTACTTCAATGCTTTGCGACTCGGATGACACAACATGCTTGTTCGTTACGACATAGCCGTCGGCGCTGATGATGATACCGGTGCCTGCTCCTTGTTGCAACGACGAATACCCCATCATCGTACGAGCGGTTTGCTCGGTAATAATAGACACAACGCTTGAACCGACTTTTTTCGCCGCCGCGGCAACAACTTCGCCTTCTTGTAGGACAACCTTGTCGCGGTTAATAACCTGTGTTCCGTCCGCTTTTGGCACGACAGCAGTGTACACCGCCGCACCCCCCACGCCAGCTACGAAACACGCCGGAATAATCAGCGCTGTATATAGCCCGCGGCTCATCCCTTTTTTAGCCGGAGGCTGTAACGGCGCAGCTTGCACCACTTTGATCTCGTGTTCTGTTGACCGATGCCGCATATGATTTTCATTCATTTGTTATACCCTCCCTTTCTGAAAAATTGCTTAGAGACTCGTCGGATCGAAAAAATTGAAAAACACAAGCACAAGCACAATACCAATAACTGAAAAAGCTACCGGCATAACAAGCTCCCGTCGTACGGTGCTCCCTCGTTCACGGTGATACATCGCGTTATATACTAGCAGTGTCATATATCCAAGCAATGTCACGACTATAGCGACCTGTGTGATTTTAAGCGAAGTATACGCCACTGTCCAATGATAAGTCAGCCAACTCAGCTCGGCAACAATTAAGGCCCAAGCAAGACTCACGACAACATCTTCTCGTTCTTCGTGGTACACATTGATGATATGCCGAGCGACAATATACCCAACAAGGCCTCCGATGCTTACGACGACAGTTATCGGCAACGTATGAGCAACCATAAAGAGCGCTGACATTGCAACAGCCTGGGTAACTGCCCCTTGTGTAACCACCCAAAAATGCTTTGACGACGGTTTTAGAACGATCAACCACAACGCGAATAATGCTGCAACCGCCAACTGCACTGTCAGAGACCCCGCACTCTGCCATAACAGTGTCGCAACGCTGAGACCCATGACGGTATCGAGCAAGTTGGTCTGGATGTTAGCAAGCCAAAAACGTGGGCGCACCGCAAACACCCGCCATTTGCTCAGCAATACAATACCATAAGCTAGGTACGGCATATCAAAACTAAGCACCATCACAAGCAGCAATCCCGCATATAAAAGGTTGAGTAGAACGTGCCCAACCTCGCTAATGGTGTTGCGCTGAGCAACTGACTTAATGAGTTCCATTGCCTACAAGTATAACAAAATCAGCTGTTGCCTGCACGCCCACCGGCAGCTTTGTTCCCACTGCATCAACGCCGAGTTGTTTGACGAGCTTTGAGCGGGTTTTCGTTTTTTTGCCACCTGAAAGGTCATACCACGCAAGGGCAGTTGTCAAACGATATGCCGTGTTGTCGGTCGTTACATCACTAAATCCGGCCCCCGTCAGTACCTCAGCCTCCTGCGATGCCACACCGACACGCCCCGAAGCATTGAGTACGACTATAGTAGCGTCTTCATCACCAGACAGCTTACCTTTGATATATTTTTGTATATCACTAAAGTCCGACAGCCCCACAATCGGTCGAACAATACTCTGGCCACTATACATGCCCGTTGTAACGACTGGTTTCTCTGTACTATTAAGTTCTACGTGCTGGACCTTATCGCCAGATATATCCTTGCCGAGTGACGCAAGTGTTTTTACTTCAGCGGTCGTAAAGTTTGTTCTGACATTGTCACCAAGCGCATCCATGAGGCTTATAAGTGCCACAGGGTTTGATAATGTCCCGATGTTCAAAGCTTTGTCTCGGATGGCAATAATCATTTTCTGCTGATTTTGTTCACGGCTAAAGTTACCGTTAAGCCCATACGATCCGTACCCCTCGCCTCGCGCCCGAACAAACGCCAGGGCCTGTTCGCCTTGAAGTGTAGCCGGACCGTTTGGTAACTTCAAAAGCTTTCCCATATTGCTGTCGTAGATGCCCTTAGTGCCGCCAAACGAAGGATCGCCCTCAATCGTAACGGTCACACCGCCGAGTGCGGTGGTGAGCTGACGAACGACGGCGTAGTTCACTTTGACATAGTACTGCACGTCAAGCCCAAATACCTCTCCAACCTTATCTTTCAACGCATTGGCGCCTTTTGCCACATCGCCATTTGTTGCGTTGCACTGATAAAGGGCGTTTATTTTGCCTGAACAGCCCGTCCAGCAGCACGGACTAAGGTCATAGTTTACCCACATATCGCGCGGCATGCTGACCATAGCAGCAGTTTTGTCGGCTTTGTTGATACTGAGTACGAGTATGCTATCTGTTAATTCAGCACCCGCATGGCCAGGATCATCTTCGCTCGTACCGAACAATAGTATATTAGTCCGTCCGTTTGCGTCCTTCTTCAGCTCTACTCCTTTTCCTAGCAAATCAAAAACGTTACCGCTCACCACTCTGCTCGCCGCCATTAATGCCTTGAACGCAAAAAACCCTACCCCAAGGCAGAGCACCAACACACACATCGTCACGACAATTTTCTTTGTTACCTTACTCCGTGAACGCTTACCCCCCTTGCGCTTAACCGTTTCATCAACGGCGCTCAGCGATGCGTCTATTTCCGATCGAGAAAGCCCCTGACGCTCTCCCCTCCTAAGCTGCGGCGATGGCAAGACTTCCGAACGAGATGCTAGACCTGGACGAGCCGCTGCGGTTTCGTTGCTACGCAAAAACTGTTGCGGTATGGTCGGCCGCACCAGCCCGCTCTTGCTATTCGGGGTCGATGGACGGTGGCGTCTCAATATGAACCCATCGAGACTTGGTTGCTGTTTCTTTGCCATAAACTAGCACCTATTATACCGCAGAAAACCGCAGCTTTGCTGAAAAAACGAAAGCTTTTCTATGCCCCCAACGCCGCGAATAGTGTATGCTAGTGGAGCAGTATGAGTATGAAAATCACCGCAACCCCTGACCGGCACTTCAAAGACATGTTAGGAATTGGCGTTTTTATAGCGGCAGTTTGCATTGGTGCTTGGCTCATAAACCTTTTCATTTTCCGAAGCTTTAACGTCGATGGCCCGAGCATGGAGGACACTCTCCATACCGGCGATCGGCTCATCGTCAACCGACTCCCGGTGACATGGTCACATATACGCGGAACATCCTATATCCCAGAACGCGGGCAGATAATCGTGTTTAAGAATCCTGGATATACCCCTGGTTCTCAAAACGAATACATCGTCAAACGCGTCATTGCCTTTCCTGGTGAACGAGTGGTCGTGAAAAACGGCAAAGTCACCGTATACACAACTGACCACCCCGAGGGAATCGACGTCGATAAAGAACATCCTGGCGCAAAACAACCGACTGACGGAGAAGTCGATACGACGGTTGCTGAAGGAACTATTTTCGTTCTCGGCGACCACCGTCAACTGGGATTTTCCTGCGATTCGCGTAGCTGTATGGGAACCATTCCGTACGACGACATCATCGGTCCAGTGAGTTTTCGTATCTTTCCATTTGACCAAATGAAGGTTTTTTAGGGAAATACTCAGTGTCGAATGATATTTAGCCGAGCAGTGCTTCAAGCGATTTGAGCTGCTCTTCGTTTTTATACGAAATAATGATGCGTCCACCGCCGTGTCCCATCGCTTTTTGTGCAACAGGCAGTGACAGTCGTTTCTGTAGCCGCTCCGTAAAGGCATTTTGCGTGCTCGCCGAATGAGTTGCCTGACGACGCTTCTCGTCAGGTGCTTCTCCTTTGCGGTAGCCTATGGTGTATTGTTCGGCTTTACGTACACTCCAGCCATCGTTGACAATATGATTAAACAGGTCACGTTGGGCTGCTTCATCTCCAGTCAGAGCCAGTACCTGACGAGCATGACTCTCGGTCATGAGGCCCTCGGCCACAGCTTGCTTCATGTCCTCCGGCAAGAGGAGGAGGCGCATATAGTTACTGATGACTGCTGTTGACTTACCTCCGACGCGCACACCAATCTGCTCAATTGTCAGGTTAAACTGGGACTTCAATTTAGCGTAGGCGGTCGCTGTTTCCATGGGGTTGAGATCTTCGCGCTGCAAGTTTTCTATGAGCGCTAGTTCAAGTTTGTGTTGACCCGATAGTGTTCGAACAAGAGCCGGCAGTTTGGTAAGTCCGGCAAGCCGCGATGCGCGCCACCGGCGCTCTCCCGCCACTATCATGAATCCGTTTTTTGCCGGAGACACAATGATTGGCTGCATGACGCCGTGTTCCCGTATAGAGCCCGCCAGTTCAGCTAACGCTGTTTCGTCCATACTCCGCCGAGGCTGTTCTGGGTTTGGCTGTATATCATCAACCTTTATATAGCGAAGTTCGGATATCTGCTCATCGCTGGCCAGGGTTGGGTCAAACGTTTCATCGAGGACATCGGTCGGAATAAGTGACTCAAACCCGCGCCCTAAGGCTTTTTTACTCATACATCACTCCTTGTCTGTTCAACCCGCATCAAAACTTCTTTTGCAAGGACTTTGTAAGCCCGCGCCCCTTTGCACCATTTATCGTAAGCTCCAACGGGCTCCCCGTGACTTGGCGCCTCAGCAATTCGCACATTGCGTGGGATGGTTGTTTCAAATACCTTAGCCGGAAAATGCTTTTTCACCTCATCATATACCTGCTGGCTGAGGCTCGTGCGTGAGTCGAGCATCGTCACAAGGACGCCAAGTAATTCGAGGGTCGGATTCATGCCTTTGCGGATAAGTTGTATCGTCTCAAGCAGCTGTCCTAGCCCCTCGAGAGCATAAAATTCGGCTTGCACTGGAAGCAAAATGAAATTGGCGGCAATCATGCCATTTACCGTCAAAAGACTTAGGCTTGGTGGCGAATCGATGACGATAATATCGTACCCATCATACCCTGCGAGAGCATCTTTAAGGCGAGTAAACCGTTTTTCGGCCCGAGCTAGCTCTACTTCGGCATTGGCAAGTTCAGGCGTCGCCGGCACAAGCGAAAGATTTTTATACGCCGTACTCACCGTCACTGCGCTAAGCGGCAAAGTGTTTTGTATGACATCGAGTATGGTTTTCTCAAGGTTCTGCTTGTCGATACCAAGGCCGCTCGTTGCGTTACCTTGCGGATCAAAATCAACCAAAAGCACGTTTTTACCCGCTTGCGCAAGACTATACGACAGGTTGATACTCGTTGTTGTTTTGCCAACGCCACCCTTTTGATTTGTCACCGCTATCACAATTGGCTGCGCCACGCTATTTGCCCCTCTGCTTCATATATATAGTATACCATGAGCATCACGACACCCGAGTGAAATGTACACCACGGCGTCGGACACGTCGCAGTAGAGCCGAAAGGAGCCCAATCATGAGAAGCACCAAACCTACCGCAATAGCCAAATTGAGATCAACACCTGTTTTTGCGAGTTCCTTGACGGGCAGAGTAGCTCCCAATATAGCAAGCGTCTTTTTATCAGTTGAGCTGTTTCCCGCCAAACTCGTTACTGTCACATCTACTTCGTGGGTACCGAGCACAAGCCCAGGCTGGATAGTTCCAGCGGGAAGCGTCCAAGTGCCATCGCCGTTATTTCGCGCAGTATAGGTTGCTCCGCCAACCGTCACCGTCACGACCGCCGTCGGATCCTCTACTGTGCCATTCAGCTCAGGTGAGACAACGGTTGATGAGCTCGTCATAAGTGTTGCGTGAGGCGTTGTAAAGTCAACAACTAACCCGTTCAGAAACCCTTTTTGGAACTGACTATAGTCAACCCCGCGGCCAAGGATATACACATCGTATATTCCTTGGGCTAGGGGTTGAGTGTCATATGTCGCATCGAGCGTGCTGAGACGTGTTTGCAAGATCGAATCGAGATCATTCTTATTCCCGTCATACAGCGGCTGCAAGAATGAACGGCACCCTGCATCACCAGGAGTCGCACCCCACCAGTCAACGGTTCTCTGAGCAACCTCTGAAATCAGACAAAGGTTCAGAAGCTCGCTCAAGCTTGTAACGCTACTCGGCACTACTCCTGGAACATCGCTGAAATAGGATGCGAGTTGAGAGGGCAGCGCCGCCACGGCGTTATTGTGCTGTAGTGTAAATGCCCCCACAATATCTTGGCGATTCGTCACGACTCTGAACGAGCCTTCATTTGTGGGGTTTCCTTGTTGATCAGTGCTGGAGGTGTAGGCGAGAAATCGTTCTTTTTGATAGTTCGGGTCGCTCGACGGCAATGACTGGTCAGGGAAAGCTGCTCCCTTTGGAAGGATATATGCCCGATACAGTCCATTGGACCCGCTCGATACATTGTTTGCTGTCCCGCTTAACGTCGGAGTTGCGTTATTGGTAAACGTCGTCGTGTAGTTCACTTTTGGAAGCATGACTCGCACCCCGTCGCGGTACGTCACACTCATCGAAAGTCCACTCGACGGATCGGTTACGGTCAGCACAACATCGTAATAACCCTCTGGCAATGCCGCCGCAGTATGACCGCTTGCAGACCAACCATTGTCCGTAAGGCTATATACCCCTTGCCACATCTGGGGCGGATTATCCCATATAAGATCGTGACCGCCGACAGTCACCTTGAACGTAAGGCCGCCTTGCTCGACATGGCTTGTCCACTGGTGAGTCGTCTGATTATAGTCATCCGGCCACCGCGGCGAGTTACGCAGGAATGTATCTGGCACATTCATGCCCGTCCACGTGGCGCTCACATTTATGTTATTTGTCGTGTCAGCGACTTGTCG
>JBDHUL010000004.1:0-35967 GCA_039812985.1 Saccharimonadaceae bacterium (SeqCode) | reverse complement strand
AGATGATAGGGTGGCACCTTAAAGAAACTTAAAGAAATTCTCAAAAAATTACGGTCACTCACCAATACGACTACCTTAATTCTCAACAACGCGTTGCAGTACGCTATCGTAGTAATAACCATCTATCTCGCTCTTTGCAATCAACTCGACGACTTCGAGAATTGCACCGAGCGGTACAGAGTACCATTCCTGAGGGGTATACAGTGAACCATCCGCCGCGACAATTTGCAGGTCCACTTTTGCGTGAGCGAAGATTTGATGTATCAGGCCTTCGACTTTTTGAGGGTTATAGCTGCCGGTGAGGCGGTAATCTTCAATGATTTTCACCGGTGCCATAAGATACGTCGGGTCAGTTGCTGCGTGCTTTACACGATTTGCAACGCTGCCAGTCGTCACGCCGATTTTGTATAGATTGGCTATGGTGGTAATGCTTTGGTCTTGGCAGAGTGATTGCAAGATGTAAATATGACCGACAGTAGTGTCGTTTTCGGGTGCTGGCATGTAATCCGCATCTACAATCGTGTAGCCGTCTTCACGTAGCCGCTGTGAAAGGGACCGGCGGTACATGTTTGATTCTGTACCATTTTCGTATACTACTCGGAACCGCTCCTTGTTACGGTCATACACACGCTTCTTTTCTGTTTCATCAACGATACGAAGCATTTGACCATCGTGTACGTAGTAGTCCCCGAGTGCTAGGTCTTCAACGCCAGCATAACGGACCATTCGACGCTTACCATCTGCCAATAATTGCTGCTGATGGATGAACCCTGTCTTAAACAAACCATCGAAATCGACAACCGGTTTCCGTTCAGCCCTGTCTTCTGTTGGGCGCGGCGCGCGGCTGAGTACTTTGCCAGGGCCATCGCTAAATATAGTAGCGTCTTCGCCGAACAGACCCTTATCGTCTTCAAACAATTCTTCTAGACTTTCCGGCGCTTTTTCCAGTTCCAGCAGGCCAAGTTCATCGTATTCTTCAAGTATTTCAACTTTGTGCTTGTCGGAACGTATTGCGTTGAGGCGAGTTCCAAGTACTGCTTCATGCATGTCATCGGCATCAGCACTTGGTAAGCATCTGTATTCACGCACAAACAGCGCAATCTCACCGAATGAGTCGATCAGTCTATCATCTCGGGTTGCAACATGCTTTTTCGGCTTCGGCTTGAACAGCTCGGCGTCATTGCTTTCAAACAATGTCGTCAGTTCGTCAAAGTATTCCACTGCTACCCATCTCCAAATTCAGCTTGTCGGCGGAGTTTCTCACGCTCCCACTTTGCGCGCTGTGCCGTCAGAAATGCCTGTACCTGCGCCAGATGCCTCTCATTAGCATCGTCTGTGTGTAGTGACGGGAACTTGCCGTTATGAGCCACCACAAAGGCCTTGATTTGCGGGACGAGTGCAAGTGCATCTTCTACCTTCATATCAATACGACTACCGGCGATGGTATCTTGGATTATCTTGAAGGTATTTGCACCGACACGTTTTGAGATGACTTCAAACGCGTGATGGAATGGGTTGATAGAGTCGATAAGGTTAATGTCGAGTTCGTCGATTTTGACGAATTTGTTAGCGACTTTGATGAACTTGTCATCGCCATCGTCATCCTTGGTGATAACTGCTGTCTTCATGGCGATATTAGCCGCCAAGTATTGCCGCGTTGCTTCGACTTCTTCTTCATCCATATCAGGGTGTCGTTCACGAATAATCTTCGACTGCAACTGCTTCACGGCCTCGCCGGTCACGCCTTTAGCTGCTAACTTTTGCATTTGGTCGCTCTGCAACACGGCAGCCGTTAGATCCTCTAGGTCACTTTGGATGACTTTTTTCACTTTATCGGTAGGTGCATGCTTCAGGCCTTTGACAAAAATCTCACCAGGCTTAGCTTCACGCGGATCTTTTGGTCTTGGCGTAAAGGTAAAGTTCGGCGCAAGCACTTGCTCCATAAGTAGCGAAACGGTGATAGCTTTGAGCATGTTATTTACACTGACGGTGATGTCTTCATTCGTACCATTTGGCTGCACAATAAGGTTTGTGAATTGAGCATGTGTCTTGTTGTAACTGTCGCGTGTAGCGCGACCAATGATCTGCACGATTTCGGTCAGGCTGCTACGGTAGCCGATTGTAAGTGCGTGTTCACAATATGGCCAGTCAAAACCTTCTTTGGCCATCCCAAGTGCGATGATGATGTCGACAGCTGCGATGTCGTTTCGGGCCTTTTCAGCTAGGTAGCGCGATAATTTATGGCGGTGAACCTTTTCGTCATTTACAAGGTTTGCGACTTTTAACTCACGTCCATCTGAAGTCTCTATTATGTCGAGGCCACTTTCGTCTTTGCGTACCCACGTGCCGATAATATCGTAAATTCTTTGGACTTCTTCCAGCTTCCCGACGAGCGTTGATTCCTTGCTGTTCACATTTGGGATATGCACAATGGTTTTCTTATGCGTATCAAGCACTTCACTGAGCGCACCTTGGTCGAGATAGTTACCGGCGTAAAAGTGGTAACCGATACCCAGTGTTTTTAGATACGTGTAGCCGTTGAGCTGTTCATAGTACGTATAGGTTACTTTGTCAAAATTAGCTTCGTCCTCTGCAGTCAAAATCGGTACAGCATCACCGCGGAAGTATGAACCAGTCATAGCGATAATGTGTACATTAGAGCCATTCATGACGTCATGAAGAAGTTGGCCTAATTTTGAGGATTCACTTGTGCTGGCATGGTGAAACTCGTCTATCGCAAGTACACAATCGTTGAACTTTTCAGCCGGCACGTTTTCGAATGCAAACCGGAGCGTGGCATGCGTACATAGAAGTATTTGGTCATCACTATCCATAAAGCGCATGAATGCAGCAACTTTACTGCGATCATCCAGCCCGTCATCATTTGTCAGGTTATTGCGATCGTCGATATGCCAGTCTGCAAAAAAGCCATACTCAGTCAGGTCTGTATCTGCAAAGCTAGCGCCAATTGAACGCTCCGGGACCGCGATGATAATCTTTTTCTTATCCTGGTTAGTTAGCTTGTCTAGTGCAAGAAACATAAGCGCGCGTGATTTACCGGATGCCGGCGGAGCTTTGATGAGTAAGTGCTGGCTATTGCGTTTCGCGTAGGCGCGCTTCTGCATCTCACGCATGCCATAGCTATCTACTTTAGTGCTGCTACCATCTGATTCGTAAGCTACGTCAACAATGTTTAGGGTATTTTCATTCATTTTGTTTTCTCCTTTTTGGTCATTTGTTCGTACAAATCAAACAGCGCTGCAAGGCGGTCATCGTCGTTCGTAAAGCCGCCCTTTTTGTATAATTGGTCAACCAAATGATCGTTCTCATCGTGAGCCTCACGGAGGTCGGCTGGCATTTTGTCGGGGTCATACATATCTGCCAGGGTTTTCTCGGGGTGAGCGGCGCGGGCAAGGAGTATGCCACGAGCCGATGCGTTGAGCGCGACTTTCTCAGCTTCAGTCACGAGGTTGACCGGAAACGTATTATAGCCAAGCGTTGACGAATAACGGTAGTCAGTTTTGAGCTTGCCGCACACCGTACGAATCCACACCATGTGCATGTTGCTTTCGAGCAGAGCAAAGAGCCACGGTTCGGCGTCATAAATGGCCAGAGCCGCATTTGAAATAACTACCTCCTCACTCATATAACCTATCGGCACGTAGCGTCGCCTTTCAGAAGAAACAATAGGAAAAAGTATCGCACGGGATTTCTTGTAGTTTCTCCACGCAAATTTCCATGGTGTTGCGGCATTTTTTCGGCTATCCTTACCATTTCGCCCGCTCCGCCATATCCGTACAGACTCCAGTCGTTCCGAGATAGGTACAATGCTCTTTACATCAGCAACATCAGCTTCGTTTATCCATATGCAGTATTTCTTTTTACCCTGTATAAGCTCTTGAGAGCCAGAAAATTCTTTAATGTACTTCCCTGCTCTTGCGTCTTTGTTGATTAGCTCGGCACGGTCATCTTCACTCAACGTCAAAAATCCTCCATCGAGCGCAAAACTGCCATAGTCGATTTTAGGCATACACTTCGAGAGTGGTTTCGAACTGCGACGTACGATGACACTGCCGCTCTCCGACAAATAGGCACTAATATTTCGCACCTCACGCCGAACATCACCAATGAATAAATACTTTTCAGCACTCGCTGGACTGCGCACGCCAATGATAACAACAGTGACTCCGGCATTGTCACGAGCCGAGTTTTGCCACCTAAACGATGTGTATGCAAAGGATATCTCAAGGCCGTCTAAAACGTTTGGCCACAGCAGGCCCACCTGCTCGCCCTGGGTGACTGAGTTCGTAGACACAAAACAAAACTGTGCCTTTGTACCTCTTATATACCGAGCTGCGACAAGAAACCATATCGATATATAGTCTAGACTCTTGAAGTTATCTAACTCGCTTGCAACAACGGCTATATCTTGTTTTTGCTCATCGTTTTGTTTTCGGCTACCCTTGTACGGAGGATTGCCGACTAAATAGATTTCATCGTAAGTGTACTCTGTAAGAAAGCGTTGCTGTTCAACTGGTGGCCGATCATCAGTCATTAAGCCCATTTGCAACTGCTCAACTGGGTCTAGACTGTGAGGTTTGTTGGGACAGACGGCCTGCCAGTCGAGGCGTGCGGCATTGCCATGCTTGATCGTTGGAATATCGATGAGCGGGATGATACTGAGTGCTTTACCAAATTGCTGCGTAAACTCCTGGTTCATCTGGTGTTTTGCGAGAAAGAGCGACAGCACAGCCAGCTCGTGCGCAAAGTCATCTATTTCTATGCCGTAGAAATTATGAATGTTGATCAGCTGGTTGTCGGGCAGTCCACTCATGAGCCCAGCGGGCCGCAGTTGGTCGATGCGTGCGATGATCTTGTGTTGCAGTCTGCGGAGTTCCTTGTAGGCGATAATCAAAAAGTTGCCGCTGCCACAGGCCGGGTCAAACACTTTAATCTTCTGCACTCGGCCGAGCAGTGCCCAAAGCTTTTTTTCGTTGTCATAGTATTTATCAAATTCTTCATCAAGTCCATCAAGAAAGAGTGGCTGGATGACTTTCATGATATTTGGCACACTGGTATAATCCATACCGTTTTCGTCGCGGTGGCTCGGATCCACGATACCCTGAAACATCACGCCAAAAATGTCGGGATTTATCTCTCCCCAGTCCTGCCGACCACACTGTAGCATCAAATGGCGTGCCTGAGGGCTAAACCTTGGAATAGCAATGGCATGCTTACTGGTGTCGAAAATACTACCGTTGACAAAGGGAAACTCCTTGAACGGCGTTTTCAGCGCGTCGTTGTCTTCTGGCCTTGTGTCAAGAGCGCCAAATAATTCACTAAAGAACCATGCCAAGTCCGAACCATCTGCCTGGGTGTACGTTTTGATGGCATTGGTAAACTGCTGATTGCCGTAGATGCCCGTATCTTCGGCAAAATAGCAAAAAAGTAGGCGGGTAAAAAACACATTGAGTTCGTGACGAAAATTCGGATTGGTTATAAACTCTTGCCGATTAGTTTTTTCTATCTCGATGTACAGTTCATTCATTTTATCGGCTGCCCGACGGTCGGCGGTCGCTTCGGTTTTAGTATCGACGACTTCGTCACCGGTCCAGGCATAGAAGAAATCGAGATGATCGTCAATATCGGCAAGTTGGATAGTCAGCGTAGTGCCTTTGACCGTATCTTTGGCGGCGAGGCCCGTGAGATCGGTGGTTATTAGGTAGCGCGGTTTGTAACGCTGCGTCAAGGGATCTTCATAGAGACATTCTATTTCTGCCTCAAGCGACACACCCGTCGGAAACGTGCGGAAGTACACGACATCTTTTTGAAGTACGGCCCTCGGGTCTTCGGCTTTATTGAGATGACCTTCACGTAGCTGTGTAATGGCAGATTTGCTGCGGCCGTACGCGCCGAGCAGTTCGTAAATAATGTCATCAGTATACTCATGTCGGTTCGCAACATCGGCAATGTTCTGCTGCACTTGTTGCAGTGTGATTCTCATATTACTCCTCATTATATCGTATAAATACACGTTCATCCGAGTCGGCCCGTACGTCAACTGCGAGGCACTGCTCATGATGGATTATGGCGCACGATACGTTACGTTTTTGTGTGTTGTGTTGTTTGTTGTCGTCGAACTATTATTTCTCAACTGAGGTACATTACGAAACTTGTACGTTTTCTCAGATGATAGGGTGGCACCTTAAAATCTGGAGTGGGGTGAGGTGGGTACACAGGAGCGGCAAAGACGCGTACACTTGTAGCTATGAAACGGCTCGGCATTTATTCCGGTAGTTTTGACCCCGTTCATGCTGGGCACATGGCATTTGCAGCAGAAGCAATGCGCATATGCAAGCTCGAGACGGTTGTGTTCATGCCGGAAGCGGTACCGCGCAAAAAGCCCCACGTAAGCCCTATAAGCGAGCGTTTAGTGGAGTTAGAAATTGCCCTTGCCTCACTGCCCTTTCGCGTGCTCGACACGTACTCTGACCGTTTCACGGTAGACGAGACACTCACCGAACTTAAAACACGATACCCGGGCGCAGATTTCACTTTCTTGGTTGGGTCGGATGTTGCACTCGGGCTACCGCAGTGGCCAGGTATTGACAGGATAACCACAACATACCGCTTTGCGGTCGGAATGCGTAGCGGTGATAATGACAGGCACGTCAAACAGGTACTTGACGAACTCGGCGCAAACTACCACATTATCCGCACCTCACACGGTCACGTATCATCGCGCGCGTTGAGGGCCAAAGAACCGTCCAGCTGAATACGACGCGGTTCTTTCAACGTGACGTCCTGACTATCTGGCCGCAGTACCACTGAGCCGTCGGGTGCAGCGTCTACAGCATAGCTCACGATATCTTCGGCACCTTCTAGGTCGTCTTCGAATACTGCGTCCATCACTAACCAGGGTACGACGACAAATGGAGCACTTTCTGCTGTTGCGCGGAGTCCATGCGCCGCGGTGAGATACAGCCTAGGGCGCAAGCCGAGCGCCCGTTCTCCGTTTTCAAACTGTAATTGAGGGTTACGGCAAAAATAATCAATCAACGGTGTATACGCGGCGTGAGGCAACGCATCGACCCGCACCCCGTTTGACCTGAGCAGGTGCACCGACTCATCAAACGACGGTTCACCATTGTCCATCAGGCTGTCGAGAACGGCATCGGTGAGCCCGGCAAGTGCTGCTTCTATTTCAGGGTGAGCATGTGCCCGAGCATTCGTATCGAGCGATGCGAGCCACTTGCGGTTGTCCTTAACAATCTTCAACCTGTCGGTTATCCGCTCGTTGTATAACGGCTCTTCGCGCGGTGTCATTGCTTCGATATGTGTCTGCACTTGTTTTGTTCCTTACTTTATATATAGCAAAATTGCCGTCTCGTGTCGATTGAGCACTCTGTATGAGTGACCCTAAAGAGACTCGCTGACTCCTACCACAGTCTTTGTCCGGTAGACGTGATGTTCTGGTACTGAGATAAAGCGTATGGTGCTAGTAGCAAGGCTGGATTTTGCATACCAGCGACGGCTATTTAGTTCGTTGGTGATAGCTCCACCGCGGAGTTCTAGGCGGGGTGTCTTGTCAAACCCCCGTGCGGGATTTCCACCCGTGCTTACTACCAGCACTACTACGCTCTATCTGAGCTACTAGAGAAGCTTTAGGCGTGAAACATGACGTCGAAAATATATGGCAGTCAGTGGTTGCATAGGCTTCTCTTGTAGCCTCTGTAAATGTTCGAGTTGTTAAGGTTGTTCCTGCGCTTGCGTCTGTAGTTCGTTTCATCTTGCCGAGAGATGACCGCTCGCTTTGACGCTTAGGTTGTTCGCTCTACTGAGGTGTAAGTCGCAAACTTATACCTCCGAAAAAACAAAAAACCCGCTGAATACAACAGCGGGGTATAAAAAACTCGGATTTCTCCGAGGTTCAACTTCTATATATCGAGGCGGTAGAAGGCCAGCGCCGCGTCTCCGTAACTACGATTGTCCACCACAACAACTCCATTAACGGTCGGCACTGACTCTCTACCTAGGTATGATACTACCATAAGCCCGTTCGGCTGCAAATACTTTACCAGTCTCGCTACTGTGGATAACTGCATATTGTGGTATGGCGGATCGGCAAATATGATGTCAAAGTATTGTCCTCGCGCCGTTTCACTCCACTGCGCAACAGAGGTAGTGATACTGTGTGTCTCGGCTTGTACCCCGAGCGTTGTGATATTTTCATCGATAACTCGTTGCGCGACATTATTGCGCTCAATAAACGTCGCTGACACAGCGCCACGGCTCAAGGCCTCCAGCCCAAGCGACCCTGACCCAGCAAATGCATCAAGCACGGTTTTTCCTGTTATATCTCCGAGTATATTAAACAACGACCCACGGATACGCTCTCCCATAGGATGCGTTGCACTCCCTGGAGGACACGCCAGAACACGACCACCGTACCGACCAGCTATAAGACGAATGTTCACGTTTTCCTCCTAGCACGTCGCCGCAAGGCATCAGCGTAAGCCGCGTACCACGACAGAACGACCGTTTCGATGATGCGCGGGACGAGTTCGCGGCGCACCTCGCCTGCTATCCGACGCGTCCAACCACGCTTTTTGTACTGATCGTAGAGCCCAAGAGCCGCAACTGACTGTACCGCCTCGTGAAATAGAGTATCAAACCCTTCGCTTTTCAGCCGAACAATCATATGCGACGATGGCATAGCCGCATCAAACCGCAGTCCCTGTATGGTCATTGCAACTCCCGCTTCAAACATGGTATGCGTCGTCATAACACCACCAGCCCCCCAGTGATCCCAGTTATTTTTCACAAACTGACGGGCAGAGCCGCTACCCGGAACAATCACCCGGCTCCGCACCGTCCGCTTTTCATTCGTCTGTTCGCGTAGACTCACTACGGTGTCTTCGCCTGGCTCGTGATGAGCCGGTGTCAAGCCATCGGTCACGGCATGCGCTAGCCACGCCGACTCGAATGCCGCTCTCGTTTCGTCGTTCTTTTCGAGTGCCGTTGTGAGATTGATACGATGATATCGCACATCGTCATACAACATCGTATCGTCGGGGTTCGTTGGATCAACAAAATGCCAGGGTTCGTCGACGCCGGGACTTTTAAGTTTTATACCATCAGGGCCATTAATCCCTTCAAATCGCAAAATAGTAGCGATACCGGGAAATGATAGGCCAGTTTCAAGTAATGTATCCAAATGTCGCCGTGCAACACGGTCGATTTTTTGGTGCGCACCGATAACACGTCCGGACTTGCCAACTTTGGGTAATGGGCCAAAACTATACACGTTATGCTCTATTGTACCCTAGTTGAGCGTCGTCAGTCGGCGATAGTGCTCTATGTTTCGTCGAAGTTCGGGAAAATCATCCAGCACGCCAAGGTGCGCCACCAGCCACTGAGCGGCTCGTTTAACCCTGGCATAGAGGCGTGTGTCAGTAACACGAGCAAATGCAAGGTTGAGGCCTCCGTGCTGTGCTCGGCCATATATTTCGCCTGGGCCACGAAGCTCCAGGTCTTTTTCGGCCAGATAAAAACCGTCGTTTGACCGTTCGAGCTCGCGTAAGCGGCGAGATGGTTTCTGGGACGTAGACGGCACAAGATAACAGTGACTTTGCAGCTCACTGCGCCCCACCCGACCACGAAGCTGATGCAGCTGCGCAAGGCCAAATGTGTCGGCTCCCTCAATAATCATCACCGTGGCATTGGGCACATCGACCCCCACCTCTACAACCGTCGTACTGACCAGTATATCGGTTTTCCCCATGGCGAAATCCAACATAGCCGCCTGCTTTTCGGCCGGCTTCATTTTGCCATGCAACAGACCAATCCGGCGGTGTTTGAACGGGCCTTGTCGCAGCCGCTTCATCTCTGCCTCGACGCTTTTTTTCTCGACATCAGGCGGGGCAGTACCCGTGTCTCGCGAGCTATGAAGCGAAAGTGAAGCATACCACGCGGACGGGGAATCCTGAATAAGAGGGCAAACGACATATACCTGGTGGCCTCCCGCAATCTCCTTCTCCACTTTTTCATACATCTGGGCACGTGAGTTGGGCGACACAATCTCAGTTTTTATAGGCAAACGGTTCTTCGGTTTTTCGTCAAGAAGCGAAATGTCCAACTCGCCATATATCGTCAGCTGTAACGAACGTGGAATAGGCGTCGCGGTCATAGCAAGCAAGTGGGGCATTTTTGAGCTCTTTGCAAGCAGTTTCTGCCGCTGTTCAACGCCAAACCGGTGCTGCTCGTCAATCACGACAAATGCAAGGTTATGAAACTGCACCGCGTCTTGTATAAGTGCGTGAGTACCGACAACCACCGGTACCTCTCCACTGGCGATGTGTTTATAGAGCTCCGCGCGAGCTTTCCCCTTCACCGAGCCGGTGAGCAGGGCAACGCTCGTCTCAAATGGCGCGAGCAGTGTTTGTAACGTTTCGGCATGCTGGGTAGCAAGCAGTTCCGTCGGTGCCATAATGGCCGTTTGAAAACCGGCTTGGGCCGCAATGTGCGCTATCAACCCGGCCACGACCGTTTTGCCTGAACCGACATCGCCCTGTAAAAGCCGGTTCATTGGTTTATGAGAACCAAGATTTTGAATCGCTTCCCACGCCGAAATCCGTTGAGCGGCCGTGAGAGTAAAGGGCAAGTGGTTCGCAAAGGCCTTTGCGTCGTCAGCGTCAAATGCGATGACGTGGCTTTCGAGCGCGTCGTTATCCATTCTATTTAATAAACTTGCACACACGAGCGCCAAGAGTTCCTCGAACCCAAGTCGTTCTCGCGCCCGCTCAAGCTCTGCGTCATCCTCTGGAAAATGCAACGCCATTACTGCATCGGCACGACTCATTAGTCTTTGATTTTGGACGATTGCAGATGGGAGCGTTTCTTCGAGAGCCAAGATACAGGGCTTTAATTCGATCAAAATCTTTCTGACAAACTGAGTTTTCAAACCTGCGACTTGTCGGTAGACCGGAACGATACGGCCAACACTTACATGGTCGCCGTGTACTTGCTCGACACTCGGACTGACAATCTGATATTTGTTACGTTGCAGACCAAACTCACCTGACACAAGAAATTCATCGTTAACGGCAATTTGCTGCGCCCGATACTGTTGGTTAAACCACACCACTGAAACTTTTCCGGTGTTATCAACCAGTGTCGCTTCGGTTATTGACATATTACGACGAACTCGTTTGGAACGAATAGCTTCGAAACGACCTCGCAAACTCACCCTGCCTGGACGAATCGCCGCAATAGTCATGATATGTGAGAAATCCTCATAAGCTCGTGGGAAAAAATGAACAATGTCGTTAACTGTCACAAGACCCGCAGCGGACAGTTGCACCGTCGTCTTTGGACCGACTCCTTTAACGCTTGAAAGCAGCTTGTCGGGCGACATGCTCCCTCACAAGGACAAAGCTATTTTTGCCTTTTTTTATAAGGCTGGGTGCAGCAACGTCGCGATCTTCAGTAATTTTTTCACCGTTGACACTCACGCCGCCGCCCGCAATGAGCCGACGGGCATCGCCGTTGCTGGCACACACGCCGCTTGAGACTAAAACGCCGACAAGGGTAGATGGTGCACTCACCGGTATCTCTGACGCAAGCATATCGATATCATCCGCCGGTAGCCCCGCAAAAGGCACATCGCCAAACAATACACCGGTAACATTTTGGGCCATTCGAGCCTTTTCCTCGCCGTGCACGAGTTTCGTCACTTCAAATGCAAGTATTTTCTGCGCCTCGCGGTGTTCAGGATGCTCAATGACCGCTTTCTCTAGTCGTTCTATATCGTCCCGAGAAAGCAGTGTGTAGATTTTCATATAGTCAATCACCCCGGCATCATCAACCCCAAGCCAGAACTGGTAGAATGCATACACGCTGGTTTTACGCTCGTCAAGCCATACCGCCCCACTTTCACTCTTGCCAAACTTCACCCCGGTTGCTTTATTGATAACGAGAGGGACGGTGAAGACATGCGCCTCAGCCCCTTCAAGTTTGCGTATAAGACTAACACCAGCAATACTATTACCCCACTGGTCGGCACCCGCTAACTGTAGTGTTGCTCCTTTTTCGCGGTACAAATGCAAAAAATCATACCCCTGAATGAGCGAGTAGCTAAACTCGGCATAACTAATGCCAGCGCCGCCTTCACCAACTCGGCTCTGCACAAATTCACGGTCAAGCATCTGAGTCAAACTTACGTGCTTGCCGATACCGCGCAAAAACTCCATATAGCCCATATGCTTAAACCAGTCGTTGTTGTTGACAAGTTCAAAGTCTTTACCAGCGAATACCGTCTTGTACTGCGACACGATCCCCTGAACATTTCGCTCAATTTCTTCGACAGGCTTGAGGCCGCGTTCCTGCTTTTTCCCATCTGGATCACCGATGAGACCGGTCGCGCCGCCGACGAGCAGTATAGGCACATATCCGTGGTCAATAAAACAACGTACCATCATTGCGGCCGCCAGGTTGCCAACCTGCATACTGTCAGCGCTGGGATCGACGCCAAAATAAAATGTACGCGGTTCCTTATCGAGGTCGGTTATATCTGCAAAGGTCATCTGATTAATAAATCCGCGCCACGTAAGTTCCTCTGAAAGCGTCATCGTACCTCTCTTCTTTATAGTTCTACGTAAAAATTGTAGCAGATTTTTTTAGTTGCGAACTGAGCGTTAGTGCTATAATAGAGGTCAAATGTGGGCTAAGGAGGCTAATCACCACTTATGAGCAAGCGTGGAACCAAACGCGTCAGTCTGTACGCCAACTTATCAAACAGACGTCAAACCAGCCGAGACTACAAAGCCCGTCGTAAGGCCGAGTACCTCGCCAGTCTACCCAAACACCCCGTGAAGCGGTTAATGTACCGCATGCACCCAAAACGCTTCTTTGCCTATTGGTTTAGCAAAGACGGCCTCATTATGGGACTCAAGCTAACCGGTATTGGACTGGGGCTCATCGTCCTTATGATCGGCGGATTATTCCTCTACTACGGTAAAGAACTCGACGCCATTCGTCCGGACGAAATAGCGAAGCGCGTTCAAACCACCGTCACAAAGTACTTTGATCGCAACGGTATTCTCCTCTGGGAAGACAAAGGTGACGGCAACTACAAACTCGTCGTTAAGGAGGACGAGATTTCGCAGTACATGAAAGACGCGACCGTTGCTATAGAAGACAAGGACTTTTACAAACACGGCGGATTCAGTGTCAGCGGTATTATGCGAGCAACCTTTTCTAACATTGGGAGTAAATCAGGCTCGACACAGGGTGGGTCAACGCTCACACAACAGCTTATCAAACAAGTATTCTTTTCAGACCAAGCGAGCGACCGCGGCCTTTCTGGTATCCCACGAAAAATAAAAGAGGTCATACTGTCGATACAAGTTGAGGGTACCTATAACAAGCAGCAAATCCTCACTATGTACCTCAACGAATCATCGTACGGTGGCCCCCGTAATGGCGTCGAGTCGGCTGCCCAAGCCTATTTTAGGAAAAAGGCAAAAGACCTAACACTCCCCGAAGCCGCTCTACTCGCTTCCATTCCGCAACGGCCGACATACTACAATCCTTATAACACAAACGGCCGTGACGACCTCATAGCCCGTAAAAACACCGTACTCGACTACATGGCTGAGCAGGGCTATGTCAAAAAAGAAGAAGCCGAAGCCGCCAAGAAGGTAGCCATACTCGACGAAATCAAACCAGAACCAAGTAACACTGCCAACATGAAAGCCCCTCATTTTGTCACCATGGTAAAGCAACAGCTGGCAGAAGAGTTGGGAGCAAAGGTGGTTGGTAGCGGCGGCCTTACGGTCAAAACGACCCTCGATTACCGCGCTCAACAAATCGTAGAGGATTATATGAACAAAATCTTCTCAAGCAACCTTCCAGCCGCAAATGGGTTTGACAATGGTGCCGCAACGCTCATCGATACACCAACCGGACAAATACTCGGTATGGTAGGGAGCCGCGACTTTAACTATCCTGGCTATGGCTCCTGGAACAGCGCCACGAGCTGGCTTCAACCCGGTTCGACTATTAAGCCAGAGGTGTACGCTGCTCTCTTTAAGGGCAACTACGGCGCTGGGTCAATAGTGCCGGATACCCCAATCGATCAAGCGACCTATAGAACTGCTGATGGAAAGTCAGTTGCCAACTTTGACAATACCTTCAAAGGAAATATCACCGTCAGGCAGTCACTCGCTATGTCGCGCAACATTCCAGCTATTCGAGCTATGAATTGGACTGGGATCGACAAAACAAAAGAGGTGATCCGTGATATGGGCGACAAAAACTACTGTAAAAACGGTCAGGAAGTGAACGCGGGACTCTCCTCAGCCATTGGCGGCTGTACCACCAACCAGGTTGACCATGTAAACGCCTTTGCGACCATTGCGCGTATGGGCGTCTACCAGCCCCCGACTAGTGTGCTCGAAGTCCGCAACACTCAGGGGCAGCTCATCAAACAGTGGAAAGAAACTCCTAAACAAGTTCTCGATCCTCAGATCACCTACATGCTTGCCGACATTATGAGCGACCAGGCCGCCCGTCTTCCAGCCTTTGGCTCCCTTACCGGCGGGTTTTTGCCGAACAAACCAGACGGTGTGCGCATAGCTGGTAAAACCGGAACCTCCAACGATGGCGTCACTGGTTACCCGCGTGATCTGTGGTTCATGAGTTACTCGCCCAAAGCAGCCTTTGGCGTCTGGGTCGGCAACCACACTCCGACGCCGTTATCGCCACGGGCATACTCGACACTGCTCGGACCAACGAACGCTGGTGTGATGCACGACGTTCATGTCAATATATTTCAAAAAGACGGTACTTGGAAACCAAACGACTGGTACACCGTTCCGGCCGGGCTCCAGAAACTAACCGTTGCCGGCAGAACAGACTGGTTCCCGTCATGGTATAACAAAACGCAAGCTTTAGCCGGTGAAAAGATGGTCTTTGACAAAGTGTCAAAGAAAAAGGCCATCGACTGCACCCCAGCCGCCGCCAAAATTGAGGTGAGTGTTCAGGTCTTCGTTGACCCCGTATCAAAACAAAAATCATACTTCTCCACCGACGGCTACGATCCTAACGCCACCGACGATGTCCACAAGTGCAGCGACACTCCGCCGCTTGTTAATACGATCGATGTCACAAAGACCGGCACTACTTATAAAATCACCGTCAATGTCACCCAAGGGGTTGGTGGACACGCGTTGCAATCAGTTGACGTATCAGTTGGCGGCAATTCGGTTGGTTCGATACCAGCTAGTGGTAGCGGCAGCTACAGTCTCACCTATACGCCAACGTCCAGCGGCAGTCAAACCGTCAGCGCCACAGTGACCGATACTGCGCTTTACACCAGTGCAGCGTATTCTATAAATCAGACCTTTAACTGAAGCGGTGATACCGGAGGTACAAACCCTGGTAGTGGTCGACGTCACTAAACGAAGCGGGCGCTTACGGCGATCTTGTCGCTGAACAAACGTAGTGGATAGTTCGAAAGCCCTGCATGGCTCGTACTTGTTCAGTTGGCCGTTATCTATTTGCAAGATGCACCAAGGAGTCTTCCGGGGTTGCCGGTGGGCGTATTCCTCTGCGGCGCCCCTGTCCAAGGGCTGGACGAGTATTTTTCGCAGACCGTGGCGAGGCAGCGGGACGCGCGATCGGCTGTTCCGGACTGCGCTTCGTTGCTTTCGGTGTTTTCTGAGGCTGTTGACGAGCGGGCATTTTTTCGTGGTGCCGAGCAAACATCATTTTGCCCGCAGCCGTCTGTAATACTCGGGTTGCTTCAACCGTGAGTGTCTGACCGATAAATGATTTGGCGTTGTCAACCACAACCATGGTACCATCGTCAAGGTACCCAACCGCCTGATGACTATCTTGACCCGGTTGCTGCAACTTGACCTCAAGTCGCTCACCCGGCAGGTACGTCACGCGCAGCGCATGGGCCAGCTCGTTAATGTTGATCACCCTCACCCCCTGAACACGAGCCGATTTGTTGAGGTTATAGTCAATAGTACAAAGTCGGGCCTGCCATTTTTGGGCCAGTCCAAGGAGCTGTTCATCGACTTCGCCACGACGCACCACCCCGTCATCAACAACCTCTGTCCGAATTCCCTCAATACTCTGTAACTGTTCTATAACGTCCAAGCCAAACCGCGCCCGTTCTCGCTTGTCATGATCGGCTTTGTCAGCCATAAACTGAAGTTCTCGTACGACGCTCTTAGGGACAATGAGTTTCGCTGACACAAGCCCTGAACGCACAATCGGCACAATACGCCCGTCAATAAGGACACTGGTGTCGAGTAGTATGCCATCTTTGGTGTGTGCTGGCTGGATAGACCGCACCGTGAGCCAGGTCGTTTCCGCAAATATGCCGACCGTGAGTACGGCAACAAGTTGTATGAGTTCCATATAATTTCTCTTTCTACTGTTATGTTAGGTTATGTTTTTTTACTGAACGTTTTTGATGTTCCGGTGAGGTAACACCGAAGTGCACTTTGTAAGTCCTTCACCGGTCGAACGAACGGATCGGCTGGTTTTGGCGTTGGGGCAATCGCACCAGTGAACCCAAGTTTTTTAGCTTCCTTTGTCCGGCGAGCGCTCATGGCGCTGCGACGCACCTCACCGCCAAGCCCAACTTCACCAAATACAACCAATTTTTCGTCTAGGCGACGTTCGGCCGCGGCAGACGCGACCGCCATACACACCGCCAAGTCAGCCGCCGGGTCCTGAAGTCTTAGCCCGCCAACAACATTGACAAATATATCATGATCTGACAGCTTTAGTTTTGTCCGACGCTCGAGCACCGCGACAAGAACATTAAGCCGGTTAAGGTCAAACCCGCTCGATGTTCGCTTAGGATACCCAAAATGCGTCGGCGTCACGAGCGCCTGGATCTCAACCAGTAGTGGTCGATTTCCCTCTATCGTCGCCAATATCACTGATCCGTCTTCTTGACCTCGTTCTTCGAGCAATTGCGCCGAAGGATTCTCAACATGCTGAAGGCCCTCGCCGTGCATCTCAAACAGTGCAACCTCAGCTGTCGAGCCATAGCGGTTTTTGGCAGCGCGCAGTACCTTGAACCCGCCGTAGCGATCGCCTTCGAACTGTAGGACGACATCGACTAAGTGCTCAAGCACCTTCGGCCCGGCAATACTCCCCTCTTTAGTCACGTGCCCAACAAGAAAGAGTACCGTTCCAGACACTTTGGCGGCACGTATCATCACATTGGCCGAATTGGTAATCTGGCTTACTGTACCTGGTGCACTTGCCACCTCCGCCATTGCCATAGTTTGCATTGAATCAACAATAACCATGCCGTACCGGCCGGATGCAATGGTCGTCGCGACATCATCCGCACTTGTGCTCGTTGCAAGAAGCAGCTGCTCGGGCGAGGTTTTGCTCAACCGATCGCCGCGCAGTTTTACCTGACTGGCTGATTCTTCGCCGCTTACATAGAGCACCGGAACATCCCGGCCAACATACAGCGCTATTTGCATAAGCAACGTGCTTTTACCAACGCCCGGTTCTCCAGCCAGGAGCACGACGCCGCCTGGCACTAGACCACCACCGAGCACGTCATCAACTTCAGAAAAACCGGTGAGTAAGCGTTGTTTTGACGCATCGGCTATAGCTGAGGAAAACCGTTCGGAGGCTAGTAGTGTCCCCTTGGAACGATCGACCACGGCCTTTTTCTCTGGTGCGATGAGTTCCTCAACGAGCGTGTTCCACTCCCCACAGCTCTCACACCGCCCCATCCACTTACGGTGCATTGCACCACAGTGTTGGCATACATACTGAGTCTTACTTTTCGCCATCGCCGTTCAATTATACTCCTAAACCACATTTAAATAGTATTCGGTGTACCCAGATACTAGAGCGTGGGGCCGGGCGCCAACTTGCTATCGATACTGTGGTTGAGTCCGGCCGCCTGAACGTTGAGTGCATCCAGGGTAGCTTTTTTGGTATTGTATGAATCTATTTGCGCATTGATGCCGACCCGTTCCTTCTCGATATCGGCAATACGCGATTGCAAACCAGCGCGACGGACTTCGTACTCCGCACGGGTTGCGTTCCGGCTTTTCGTCCAGGTATTAAAATTTGCTATATCTGTATTGAGCGCTTGTAGCTGTGCGGTGTATCCTGCCTGTCGCTTGTTCACATCGGCCGCAATGGCGTTCAGTTGCTGTACAAGCGCATTTTGCTCAGCATCGAGCGCGGTGAAAACATGCTCATAAGCTTCCTTCAAACCAACCACAGCCGTACGATCAGTAAAATAACGACGATAGTAGGTTTCAAGCTCAGGCGAAAGCTGGCGTACTTCCGTGCCGAAAATCGAGTGGAGTTCGTTGACAACCTCACCAGGCTCCGATACACGGTACTGCGCTATCAGGGTCTTCAGCCGCGGATCGGTAATGGTTTTTTCCTGCGCAACGAGCAATCCGTCAACATACCGTCGTTCGCTCTCGCTGAGCCGGTCATAGGCAGCATGGAGCATTTCGTGCGCCAACGATGTTTCACGAACCCCGTCAAGCCGCGGATCGGTGACATTGAATACATACACCCGCCGAAGTTTACCTGTATAACACCCAATAACAATCGTTTTTTCATTTTGCAAACTACCGCACGCACGATTAAACTCCGCACGGTCATCAAACTCAGTCTGTGAAGCCTTCACATAAAACATACCCAGATCGCTCAATTTCGTGCGTTCAGCGGCTATCTTTATGACCGCAGGCATATCATAGCGCCACGCCACAAGCTGATCAATAAGATGCTGCCGGTTTAGTACAATATAGACTGCAAAAACGCTGCACAGGAGAAAGAAGACAACAGAGTATACCCAGTAAGCACTAGGTGCGCTTTTCAATTTCCGTGGTTTTGACTGGGACGGAGTGCTCGGAAACATGTTCGACATCTACGTCTAGCATACCATGTTTTAGCGTAAGCGTCAGGACATCGCCGGCCTTCCAACGGGCGTCAAGCAGACCCTCCGCTACCGCATGCTCCACCTCGTCTTGTATAACCCGTCGTAACGGTCGCACTCCTAGTTTTTCGTCATAGCCCTTGTCAATAAGCCAGCGTTTTACAGTCGGGGTAATGGTCAGGCCAATTCCCTTTCGATTGAGACGGACACGAACGTCATCAATAAGGAGGTCAAATATCTTGCCAACCTCTCTTCTGGTTAGGGCGTTGAATACCACGACATCATCAAACCGGGCAATGAGTTCGGGCTTCATAAAGTCCCTCAGTGAGTCACGCGCTACCGCCTCTGTGTCCTCGTGGGCTTTCTCAAGCTTGTCTTCCGGTGCCGCCCCAAATCCCAGAGAGGCTTCTTTCTGCATGCGTTCAGCTCCAAGGTTGCTCGTCAAAATAACAATCGTGTTTGAAAAGTCCACTTGCCGCCCTTTGGCATCACTCACCGTACCATCCTCGAGCATCTGTAGTAGCAGCTGGAAAATGTCTTTGTGGGCTTTTTCTATCTCGTCAAACAATACCACGCTGTAGGGTTGACGGCGGATTTTATCTGTCAACTGTCCACCATCATCGTATCCCACGTACCCGGCTGGCGCGCCAAGCAACCGACTCGCAGTGTGGCGCTCGCTAAACTCACTCATGTCGATTTTGATAAGGCTTTTTTCGCTGCCAAATACCTCACGGGCGAGTACTCGAGCGAGTTCGGTTTTTCCAACCCCAGTTGGCCCCATAAAGATAAATGAACCAATCGGTCGCTTGGCCGATGCAATCCCTGAGCGGCTACGGCGAATCGCCCGCGCTACCACCTTGAGGGCACGTTCTTGACCCACAACGTGCTTGGCGAGGACGTTTTCAAGCTTTTTGTACGCACCAGCCTCAGTCTTCTTGAGTTGCATGACTGGCACGCCGCTCATTTCGGCCACCGCCCGCGCCACCGTCGCGCTGTCGAGATCAACTTTTTTACCCGATTGTTTTAGGCGGCTTAGTTTGTCCTGGAGACGGCTCATGCGCATTTTATACAGCGCTGCCCGTTCGTAGTCTTCTCCTGCTACCGCCTCATCCATTTTGCCTTCGAGCATAGCGAGCTCATTCTTCAGTTCCCGCTGGCCCGTCGGTGCTTTGGCATGTTTGACTCGTAGAAGCGCCGCCGATTCGTCAAGAACATCCAGCGCCTTATCGGGCATGAACCGATCATGGATGTACCGCGACGCCATGTACACCACTTCGTCAATAATATCGTCAGTAATCACCACACTGTGATGCTCCTCATAGTGCTTTTTCAACCCGCGCAAAATAGCTTTGGTGTCAGCCGTATTTGGCTCCGGCACAACAATCGGCTGTAAACGCCGCTCAAATGCCGCATCCTTTTCAATATGCTTACGATACTCATCAAGTGTCGTCGCGCCGATCATCCGTAACTGGCCGCGAGCAAGCCCTGGTTTGAGTATATTTGCCGCATCCATCGACCCTTCAGCCGAACCCGCCCCGACAATGAGATGGAGTTCGTCAACAAACAAGATAAGATTTGGGTCTCGCTTGGCCTCGTCGATGATGCTTTTCAAGCGTTGCTCGAACTCACCGCGGAACTTCGTCCCGGCAACCAGCGACGCCATATCGAGCAGTACAATTCGTTTGTCGAGAAGATGCGCCGGTACGTCTTCGGCAGCAATCCGTTGGGCCAACCCCTCAACAATAGCCGTTTTCCCGACGCCTGGTTCGCCAATAAGTATTGGGTTATTTTTTGTTCGACGACTCAGTATAGTGATCATGCGTGAAATTTGTTTTTCGCGGCCTATTACAGGGTCAAGCTCACCTCTTTTGGCCTGGGCCGTGATGTCGTGACCATAGGAGCCAAGAGCCGTTTTTAACTTTGATTGACGCGGCATTGTCGCGTGCTCAATGCGCTCATCGGCGTCCGAGGACTGTTTCGACAGATACTGTTCAAGGTCGCTGAGCAGGTCATCCACCGACACGTTCATATCGCGCAGCAACACGGTTGCCCGCGCATTTTTTTGGCTCAGTAGACTAAACAATATATGTTCAGTCCCGCAAATGTCCTGATGATACTCCTGGGCAATCTCCCAGCTCATGCGCAGCGTCAGTTTTGCAGTTTCACTGAGTCCTTTCTGCCCAGTGCTCACCACAAGGCTTCTCGGGGTAAGATTGAGCGCTACCCGCGCCCGTTCAAACGTCACACCCGCTTCCGACAGTAACCGCGCTCCCACCGAATCACTCTGGGTCAATAGTCCTAGCAGCAAATGTTCGGTGCCAATATATGAGCTCCCCAGCGAACGGGCAAGCATATCGGCTTGCTCGAGGCTATTTTTAGCATTGTCGGTGAGAAACTGTGAAAAGTCTATAAATCCTTCAGGTATTTCGGGCATAAGCCCCTCCTTTGTCTTGTGGCGAACAATATACCCAGTATAACGAGTTAGCACTCAAAGGTCAAGAGTGCTAACTGCTCCCCGAGCCGACGCATCGTCAGGGCACAAAAGCCATTACTCAGTTACTGATTCAATTACGCTCAGGAGGTCGTCTTCGACGTTTTTGCTTGAACGCTTTGGTGCGGGAGCGGCTTTGGTGTGAGGCACTGCCGTTTCAATGTCGAGTTCATAGCCGGTCAGTTTGCTGGCGAGACGCACATTTTGCCCCTGACGGCCAATAGCGATGCTCTGTTGGTCTTCGTTCACAAAGACTTTAGCTCGTTTTTCCTTCTCATCAATGTCTATGCTGACGATCTCGGCTGGACTCAGTGCGTTGGCAATAAAATTCTTCACATCTTCGTCATAGGTGATAATGTCGATTTTCTCCTGATCGCCAATCTCGTTCATGACGGCGTTGACGCGAGTACCGTGCCCCCCAACAAATGTCCCGACCGGATCAACCCCTGGAACGGTCGAACGAACTGCCAGTTTTGTACGCTTTCCGGCTTCACGAGCAATTGCTTTTATCTCAACAGCGCCCGTCTCCATCTCTGGAACTTCCTGACGGAACAGGTATTCGACAAATTCTTCGTTGGCACGGCTGAGTACCAGTTGCGGCCCACGGTTTTCGCGGTCAATGTCCTTTAGGTATACTTTGAGGCGCGACCCGATGCTATAGTACTCGCCCGCTATTTGCTCACTTGCCGGCAGTATACCAATAGCCTTACCCAGTTCAATTCGGACAAGACGCGGTTCAACACGCTGTACGGTACCAGTGAGCACTTGACCAATTTTATCGGAAAATTCTTCCATAACGACTTCGCGTTCAGCTTCGCGCAGTTTTTGAAGCACCACTTGTTTAGCGGTTTGCGCTGCCACGCGGCCAAATGCCGTAGCTTCGAATTCCTCCTCAACAACATCGCCCAGTGCGGCGTCCTTTTTTAGCTTTTTAGCCTGATCCAACGTCATCTGGTTAGCGTCATTTTCAATGTCTTCGACCACCTCATACTGGACGTATACCTTAGCTGACCCGGTATTTGTATTGAGCTGTGCCCGCACCGTCTGCTCGCGGTCGCCATTGTCACGCCGCCAGGCTGCTGCAATCGCTTGCTGCACGACATCCATCACCGTTTCTTCGGGCAAATTCTTTTCGTCGGCAATCGTCCTCACCGCGAGTACAAGTTGTTTTACGTTGATATCTTCCATCGTTGCTCCTTTTTTGGTTATCTCTATGCTTGGTATGAAAATCGCCGGCCTGCTGGCCGGACGAGTACATGTGTTAGTATACCGCCGTAAGCCAGCGGTTGTCAATGCCATGTTCCATCCATGTATCCGCCTATTGCACGCAGTATCCGAAGCGCGGTAACTTTCCTGCGCAGAATCCGCAGTACCACGTGATTGTTCTTTGAACTTGGTACAATGGGTTGCATGCAACCCGTACAACGACTTTTTGAGTTTTTTGAGCCATCCCACTATGACGTCAGACTTGAGCTTCAGCGCGAACAACGAGTGTTTTCGGGAACCGTGACAATACGCGGGCGAAAAACTACCGACGATCGACCGTTCATGCTACACGCGAAAGACCTCGTCATCACCAGTGTACTGGTTGAGGACACGGCAGTGCCCTATACACTTGACGGAGATGAATGTACCGTATCGGGCACATTTCCAGCCGGTGATTATACGCTACAGGCAGTATTTTCAGGACGCATTACCGACGCGATGCATGGTATATACCCCTGTTACTACGAACATGACGGTCAGAAAAAAGAACTACTTGCCACACAGTTCGAAAGCCACCACGCGCGCGAGGCATTTCCGTGTATCGATGAACCAGAAGCCAAGGCAACTTTTGACCTCACACTCGTCACCGAAGCGAGCGTCGCTGTTCTGTCAAACAAGCCTGCCCGTTCGTCGCAAACAACAAAGGGTCGCCAAGTAACGTCATTTTTCACCACCCCGCGCATGAGCACCTACCTACTCGCCTTTGTCACCGGCGAATTACACCATGTCGCCGCCCGAACAACCACCGGTATCGATGTACGCGTCTGGGCCACGCCGGTACATGCAAGCACCAGCCTCCAGTTTGCCCTTGATACCACGGTACGATCGCTCGAGTTTTACGATGATTATTTTGGCACACCATATCCGTTGCCAAAATGCGACCTCGTTGCTGTTCCCGACTTTAGCGTTGGAGCAATGGAAAATTGGGGACTTATCACCTTCCGTGAGGTCTGCTTGCTCGCTGCCCAAAACGCCTCACTCACCACAAAGCAGTACGTCGCCAAAGTAGTCACTCATGAACTGGCCCACCAATGGTTTGGCAACCTCGTGACCATGCGATGGTGGAATGATTTATGGCTTAACGAAAGCTTTGCGAGCCTCATGGAATTTGTCAGCGCTGACCGTTTATTCCCCGACTGGAACATATATCTCACCATGCCGCAGCGCGCTGCAGCACCAGCTCTGCGCCGCGATGCCACCGACGGGATACAAGCCGTCCAATGCGAAGTCCGCCACCCCGACGAAATCAATGCCTTGTTTGATCCGGCCATTGTCTACACCAAAGGCTGCCGCCTGCTCTACATGCTTGAACAGTACCTGGGCCCTGAGGTGTTTCAGCAAGGATTGCAGCTGTATTTTAAGCAACATGCCTACCGCAATACAGTGGCAAGCGACCTATGGCGAGCGATGAGTGCCGTTTCAGGGCAGGATATTGAAACGTTCATGCATCCGTGGCTCACCCAGCCAGGCTACCCAGTCGTGGGTATTGAAGCCAATATGATCAAACAAACCCAGTTTTTCATTGGCAACCATAGCCCCAGCTCACGCCGCTGGTCCATACCGCTGTTTACGGATCCCGCTGCGATACCACGCCTGTTTGAACAAACCTCTCAGCACATCAGCATACCACTTGGTACCGTTCTCAATGCGGGCGGCCGCGCGCACATGGTCGCACACTATAACCCTCGTCACCTCAAGTCGTTGTTATCGCGGCTTGCAGACGGCTCGCTTGCCACCATAGACCGACTCACCCTACTCCATAACCAGTACCTTCTTGCCGAAGCCGAAACAATACCGGCAGCATCGCTCGTTCCGCTACTTTCTGCCTTTTCTCACGAAACCGAAGAACCCGTCTGGAGCATGGTGATTATGACGGCACAAAGCCTCGCAAGGTTTGTTGAGCACGATCCCGAGGCTTGGGGTAAGCTCCAGGCATTTTTCCTACAACTTGTTGAGGCACCGTTTGCCCGCCTCGGCTGGGTGGCTCAGGCCCATGAACCTGAGTCCGACATGAAACTGAGAGCCGACATACTCGATCTCGTCGTCCAAAGCGGCAACAAAAAAGCACTGGCTCCGGCCCTTGATCTCTACCAATCCAGCCCTCCGGATGCTTTCGACCCAACAACTCGCAGCGCTGTTCTAAAAGCCGTGCTAGTCCAGCGCCCGGAAGAATTTGCTACACTGTGGAACAAGTACCACGCCACAACAGCACCGGAGTTGCGCAGCCATCTGCTTGAGGCTCTCAGCTCGGCGACACGGCCAGCCGATGTGCGGGTGATGCTCCGCGCTCTCACCGACAACACTTTAACAAAGCCGCAAGACGTCAAATTGTGGATAGGCCAACTTCTCCATACCCCAGAAAATAGAAAGGTAACATGGCGGTGGATGCAAGACAATTGGTCATGGGTAGAACGCACGTTTCGGACTGATATGACCTACGACCGGCTCGTCACTCTCGCCGGTAACTCCCTTGCCACCATCGCCGAACAACACGAATTTGACGCTTTTTTTGCCGACAAGCAGGATCAGGTCGAAATAGCCCGCGCCATACACCTTGCCTCGGCGCAGATAGCTGCACGAGTACGGCTTTTGCAGCACCAGTCGCCGCGCGTTATACTGGCTATAGAAGAAAGGTAGGTTATGACACGCACATACGATAAGGGCATCCGACCTCAGGACGATTATTTTGGGTACGTCAACAACCCGTGGCTAAAGCGCCACCCCATACCAGACACCGAAACAATGTGGGGCACATTTTACGAACTACGTGATGCATCGGCGAGAGCGGTTGATAACATTGTCAAGGAACTCCGGCGCACCCCGGAAAAGAAGCTATCCCACGACCAACGGCTCCTTCGGTCATTTTTTGACGCCGCCCTTACCTACCAGCGGCACGCAGCGGCGCATACAGCCAGCCTAGAGCGACTTCTTGGAACAATCCATGGCATCAAAAACGGCGAAGACCTCGCTCACGCCCTGGGGCTTCTCCACCGCTTGAGCATATCGGTTTTTTGGACACTCTACGTCGCGCTCGACGATAAAGACAGTTCCAACGAAGTACTCCGGTTTTACCAAAGCGGTCTCAACCTCCCAAACCGCGACTACTACCTCGAACGATCGCCGCGTATGGCCATTTTTCGTCGCGCCTACGCTGCGTACTACGCAGCAGTAAAATCCACCTCAGCGTTCAAACTTGGCCCATGGACGAGGGTTTGGCGAGTTGAAAAGCGACTCGCCGAAGTATCGTGGACTGATGTCGCCCTGCGAGATGTTCACAATAACTACACCCGTCTGAGCCTTGCGAAGCTCGAAAAGGATATCCCGTCATTTGACTGGGACGCCTACTGGTGTGGAGTCGGCTGGCAGCGCCCGAGCGACAATATCGTCGCCGACCAATACACCTTCGTCAAATCATGCGTCTCACTGCTTAACGAACTGCCTCTCGCAGACATCAAGGCCTATATGTCATGGTGCGTTGTCAACTCGCTCTGTAGCTGGGTATCATCCGACCTCACCAATCTGTCATTTGATTTTTATGGACATACCCTGGGCGGGCAGCAAACCATAAAACCGTTGTGGAAACGTGCCGTATTGCTCGCTGACAGAACCATCATCGGCGAGGCCTTAGGACGTGAGTATGCTGCCCGGCACTTTCCCGAAACGTCAAAACAGGCGGTGTCTTCGATCGTCGAAGATATCCGCAGGGCGTACCATAGCCGCATCGATGCCCTCAACTGGATGACCGAGACAACCAAACAGCGTGCCCATACAAAACTAGACAACATGCGCGTGTTCGTCGGGTATCCATCAGTCTGGAAAGACCTATCCCACCTACAGTTTTCACCCGATAACGTCATCGAAAACCTCCTCGCCGCTCATGCTTACAGTCAAGACCTTGAGCTCGCAAAGGTGGGAAACCCTCCGGCTGATGAGGAGTGGGAAATGAACGCCCATACCGTCAATGCCTATAACCACCCAAACCGCCTCGAGATTGTCTTTCCGGCCGCTATCCTCCAGTCGCCATTCTATGACCCAAAAGCCAGCCGCGCGGCCAATCTTGGTGGTATCGGCGCAGTTATCGGTCACGAATTTACCCACGGATTTGACGACCAAGGATGCGAGTTCGATGAGCACGGCAACGCCGTCGCATGGCAAACAGCATCTGAACGCCGAGCATTTGACCGTCTCGCAGACCTGGTTGTCACCCAGGCAAACGCCTTTGAAACCGTCCCTGGAACTTTTTTGAAGGGCAAGCTTATCCTGGGAGAGGCTATTGCCGATATTGGCGGCCTCACCCTTGCTGTCCAAGCACTCGATGACCCAACAGCTCTGCCTGACCTCTTTACAAACTTTGCGGCCTGCGAATGCGGCCATAGTACCGAGCAACGCGCTATTGAACTCGCAAAAACCGACCCGCATCCCCCGGCACGATTTCGCGTTAACTGCGTCGTCAACCACATCGACTCGTTTTACAGTACCTATGACGTACAACCAACAGACCAACTATTTATCCCTAAAAAGCGACGCTCTGCCATTTGGTAACACCCTTAGTCATCGAGTTCGATGCAGTCGATAACCGAAAACGCCGGCCCGCCCGTCGTCATGACCATCAGACGCAATGGAGCATCGAGATGGTTAACGTGGACATACACGCCGGCTGCAAACCGCATTTGCGCAAGTTTCCGAGGCGTGATAGCCCCCACGCCGCCGCCTTGTTGATTACCTTTACGGTGCTTGACCTCGACAAAAAACCACGTATCGTCTTTTTGAGCGACAATGTCGATTTCACACAATTTTGTTTTCCAGTTGCGTTCGACGACCAAGAAACCGCTGTCGCGCAGCCGTGCGGCAGCGACATCCTCTGAACGGTTGCCTGTGTCGCGGGTTGTGCCGTCAATAGACGAAGGCACCACAAGCTCTGGAGTCTGACCAAGAAAGGCGGCAACTGGGGCAAAGCTCCGTCGGTGCAGAGACGTCAGCCCCAGTGTTTGAAGAGCAAGCACGTGCTTTGCCGTCCCATACCCGACATGCGAGGCAAATCCATAACCCGGAAATAAGCTATCGCAGGCCGTCATATACCGGTCGCGTGCGACTTTTGCAAGCACCGAAGCCGCACTCACACTTGGCACGAGCAGATCGGCTTGTTTCATAGTCGTTACATACGGACCCTTACCGGTATCTTTCAGAAAATTCACCGTCCCGTCAATAATGATTTCGTGATACGGCACGGTTATCTGCTCGAGCGCCCGTCGGCACGCCAGCGTACAGGCGGCTGACATACCTACCGCGTCAAGTTCGGCGGCGCTTACCCAGCCAAGTCCAAAACTTACCGCCTGGCTACGAATAACCGGGTCGAGCGCCTCGCGTCGCTTGGCGGTCAGCTTTTTACTATCTGTGAGGCCGTCTATAGCCGCACCTCCGAGCACTACCGCACCAAACACCAGAGGTCCAGCCCATGGTCCACGGCCAACTTCGTCTATACCTACAATCATTAGTGTATTCATTATAGCTCATGTTTTAAATGCCATAATTGCTTTTTTCGCAAGTATTTTGTATAATAACCGTCATGAAAAAGTTTTTGTTATGTCTTTACCGCACAGTACAACAGACAACCAAGCAGTGTTTCCTCGTATTCGTCGTGTTAGTTTTGGCTTTGCAGATTGTGCCCATGCCCACCGCGTCGGCTATCGCAGTCCCGTCGCCAGTTTCAGCCGAACCGTTGCCTACCGTCCAGGTTGATGGCGTTGTGTGGGCAACAACCACCTATGGCAATACCGTATATGCCACTGGGCGTTTTTACAACGCTCGTCCCGCTGGTGCCGCGCTTGGCGGCGCGGGCACAATCGCCCGGGCAGGTCTTTTGGCATTTGATGCCACGACTGGCAACCTCAACACAACCTTTGTCCATAGCCTCGGCGGCACATCGTCCGAACCTTGCTGGGGAAGCGCGGCGACTGGGGCGCAGGGATGCGCACTGGCCGTGTCACCTGACGGCAAGCGCCTGTATGTCGGCGGAGCGTTTAGTACTGTCGATGGACAAGCACATCAGAACCTTGCCGCAATCGACCTAACAACTAACAAGGTCATCGCCGGGTTCAACGGGACAAACCTGCCCGTCAAAGCCATGGCTGCCACCAACACCATGGTATACGTTGGAGGTAACTTTACGAGCGCCAGCGGCGTCTCACGCGGCAAACTTGCCGCCTACAACGCAAACGGTACACTAAGCAGCAGCTGGCTCGCCAATGTCAGCGGTAAAGTCCGCGCCCTTGTCGTCGCAGGCGGAAAACTTATCGTCGGAGGGCAATTTACCCGCATCAACTCAACGACGCTCTACTCAACTGGTGCGGTATCGCTCACAAACGGCAGTGTCATCGCACCCTGGGCCGCTCAAAGCGCGACATTTCCCATTCGCATGCAAGACCCAACAGGCGGAAGTGGCACCTCTGTCACAAGCCTGAGCACAGACGGAGTAAACGTGTACCTTGGCGCCTTCACGTACATCGCGAACATCGCTCATCCCGGTACATTTGAGGGCCGGGCCGCCCTTCGTGTCAGCGATGGTGCTCTCGTATGGATGAATGACTGCGTTGGCGACACGTATGGTGTATTTGTGAGCGGTCAAGCCGTATACAGCGCCGGCCACGCCCACAGCTGTGCTGCAATTGACGGGTTCCCTGAAGCAACACCCCGCGTAAGCCATCACGGACTGGCCGAGACAACCTATGCTACTGGGAAAAACATTGCCGCCAACGGTGGTTACTATCCGAACTATATCGGGCAACCATCTGGCAGCCTCTACAACTGGTTCCCCGACTTTACGACTGGTACCACTACGGCTATCTTACAAGCCGGCTGGACAGTCAGTGGCAACAGTAACTACGTCATTTACGGCGGGGAGTTTACCAAAGTTAACGGCACGGCTCAACAAGGACTCGTTCGATTTGGCACCCGAGCCGTCGCACCAAATAAGATTGGCCCGGCCGAATACGGCTCAACCACACCTGTCAGCGCTACCGCAGCCGACTCAAACGGCAACTCAACCGTCACGGTACAAACTACCTCCGATAAAGATGACCAGTCCCTCACCTACACCGTGTACCGTCAAGGACTCACGACACCGGTTGCAAGTCAAACCGTTTCCAGTACCTTCTGGAACAAACCTGCCTGGACATTTGTCGATACCGGGCTATCAGCTGGCGAAACTGCGCCCTACGTGGTTGTTGTCAACGACCCATATGGCAACCAGATCGCAACTGGCCCGATTCAATCAGCAACAAACCAAACGCCGCAGACCACCACCCAGATAGACAATCGTTATGCGGCCGACAACGGATTTCGCAGTGCGCTTGGCAGCCCAGTGGCTGACGAGGTAGTAAGCGGTATCGTCCATTACCGTGACTTCGCACATGGACGAGCCTACTGGACGGAACGCAGTGGCGTTCACTACGTCACCGGACCACTCAAAGACACCTTCATCGCAGGAGGCGCGCACAGCAACTACGGTGAACCGATCACTGACATAAAGCTCGATACTGTGAACAACAAAGGATACTGGGCCGACTTCTATAGCGGTCGTACGCTGTACTATGACGGCGTCGGAACACGCGAAATACGCGGTAGTATACGCAGCCGTTGGATTGCTATCGGTCGCAGCGCCAATATTTGCGGCTACCCAACGACAAACGAACTGGTCGCGGCCGATGGGGTTGGACGTTACAATAAAATGTCCGGCGACCGCTGTTACATATACTTCTCTGCGGCCAGCGGCGCCCATGTTGTGCGCGGCAAAATAGGCGACAAATGGATTGCGCTCGGCGGTGTCAAGTCTCGACTCAAGTACCCAACCAGCGACGAATACAAGACAGCCTACGGTGCCCGTTCAGATTTCCAAGGCGGCTCCATACTCTGGTACTCGGCCAAACTAACTGCGGTCGTCGTGTATAAATAGCCAATTATTGCGTAATACTTGCATTATTAATACTTTTGGTGTATAATAAGCATATAAACTAAGGAGTGAGTTATGTTCCACAAACGTTCCCTTAAGCGTTTATCGGTGGCTGTCGCAAGCCTGTTAAGCTCTGTTGTACTGGGCCTCAGCTCAAGTGTGCCGCCAGCGGCCGCTGCGCCCACCCCTGTTTCAGCTACACCGTTACCAACTGCGCAGGTCAACGGCGTCGTCTGGGCAACCGCTGCCTATGGCAACACCATATATGCGACCGGTCGCTTTTCGCAAGCCCGCCCAGCTGGCGTGAGAGTCGGCGGTGCCGGATCAGTAACTCGCTATGGACTGATGGCATTTAACGCGACGACCGGAGCTATCATCCCATCGTTTGTTCACCATCTCGGCGGATATGCACATGACCCATGCTGGGGAAGTAAAGCGACTGGTGCGCAGGGATGCGCGCTTGCTGTGTCACCTGATGGCAAACGGCTTTACATTGGCGGGGCATTTAGTACTGTCGATGGTCAAGCCCACAGCAACATTGCCGCTATCGACCTCACGACCAACAAAGTTGTCCCCGGCTTTCGAGGTACGAACCTGCCTGTCAAAGCTATCGCAGCCACCAACAGCATGGTGTATGTCGGCGGTAACTTTACGAGTGCTGGTGGGTATGGCCGATCGCGCGTCGCCGCCTATAACGCAAACGGTTCGCTCAACACCCGTTGGGCTGCGAACACCAACGGCATCGTTCGCGCCCTCGTGACTGTCAACGACCGTCTCGTCATCGGAGGACAATTTAACCGCATCAACGGTGCCGTCTACTATTCGCTTGGTGCAGTGTACCTATCGAACGGACGAGTCGTAACGCCCTGGGCTTCTCAAAGCTCAAGCTTCCCTATTCGTATGCCGTATGCGAGCTCATCTATCACCGGTCTCAGCACCGATGGTACACAAGTATATCTGACTGCGTATACCTACATACCCAATCGTCCTCACCCTGGTACATTTGAGGGCCGAGCCGCCATACGAGCCACGAACGGCAGTATCGTCTGGATAAACGACTGTATTGGCGACAGTTACGGCGTCTTTGCCATGAACGGCGTTCTTTACAGCGCTTCACATGCTCACAGTTGCGCCGCGATTGGCGGATTCCGCGAAACAAATCCTAAAACCTACCACCGCGGCTTGGCCGAGACCACCACTGCGACTGGCAAAAATATTCGCTCAAATGGCGCATATTACCCAAGCTTTGTTGGCTGGGCTGCCGGAAGTCTCTACAACTGGTACCCGAACTTCTCGACCGGCACGGTCACTGGTATCAACCAAGGGCCATGGTCGGTCACTGGCAACGGTAACTATGTCGTATTTGGCGGTGAATTCCTCTACATAAACGGCAAGCCACAGCAAGGACTCGTTCGCTTCGGCGGCAGTCGCTAGGCTGAGCCCCGCACTACCATAACCCGCCGAGCGTTATCGGCGGGTTTTACTATATCGACCCAAACATACACTATAAAAACCAAAAAACAAGAGTGCTCCAAGTGTATTTGCAAGAAGGTCCCAGTTGGTATCGGTGAGCGTCAACCGAGACAGGTGCGTTTGCTTAAGAAGTAGTTCAAAGAGCTCATTCATCACCCCAAGCGCCGACACCAGGACAAACAACGACACGCCTTCAACGACCCAGGATCCTTGCCAGCCAAGCGTCTGCTTAAGATAGTACCAGTAGAGGCCAGTAAACACACCGCCGCCGAGAAAATGTGTTGTAAATGCCGTATCCTGTCCATCAATGAGCGGTGACGGTAAATACCACGATACAAAAAACAACCCGCAGGCTGCAAGGAGCCATCGTCTATACCTGCGCGCATCCTTACCCGCTCGACCAAGCAGCCAAACCGACATAGTGTAGAGTACTATAGGAACAATAACCGAGACTATCTGAAAAACCATCGACGTTTATTATACTACGAAAAAAAATGGAAGGGAGAAGATAGCGCACACTCAGAGCGGTAAGACCCGTGAGCAGCACAACACTATCAACCCACGACATGGAGTGAGGCAAGAAGGGACAACTGTATGCGTTAGGCGTTCTTTTGGTGAGCGGCTTCGACTTCAGCAGCCTTAGAGTCGAGTTCGGCTTGTTTAGCGGCTTCTTCAGCAGCTTTTTCCTCAGCAGCCTTGGCAGTTTCCTCTTTCATACGTGCTTCGGCTTCTTCGGCCTCTTTGTCATGTACGTCATTGACGGCTTCACGGTCAAACTGAACAGCACTCAGACGAGCACTTTTTCCGGCACGCTCGCGCAGATAGCTGAGGTAGTTACGGCGAACCTTTGAACGCTTTGTTACCTCTATTTTGAGAACGAGTGGACTATGAACAAGAAAGCTTTTCTCAACGCCAACGCCCGATGCAACCTTACGCACCGTAATACGACTAGTCACACTGTTTTTGCGGTCACAGCGTATGACCACGCCCTCAAAGATCTGAGTGCGTTCTTTGTTGCCTTCCTTAATCTTCTGATGTACCCGAACCGTGTCCCCCGATCGGACATCGACAACTTTTTTCTTCAGTGACAGTTGGTTGACTTTGTCGATTATAGCAAAACTCATGACTCTCTCGCTTTTACGTTATATAACAATTCAACTATACATTCTACCACAGTTAGCGGCCATTGAAAAGGTTTTTTACACGTTTGCGCATCATAAAATCAGCTCATAAAAAACCGAACTCTACATGAGAGTTCGGTTACCGATAGTTTCGGTACATGAGAAGATTCAGCGCACTACACTGACGTGCGACAAATCCCTCTAAAGCAGCGCCTAGTACCTAAAAGGCCAGTCGCCTTGCCCGTATTGCAATGACATATTCCCCCTCCTTTGGTTACTGGTTGATACTATTTGTTGGTATAACCAACATGTACTATTATACCAAACCTGGTTATACTACTTCGGTATGGACTACAACGAACTCGCATTAACATTGCACAGACAGTATAGAGGTAAAATAACGACCGCCCTGCGTGATACTGGCGTGCTTGATCGTCAGAAACTCAGCGCATACTACAGCCCGGGGGTCGGCGCAGTGTCGCGGGCCATTGCCGAAAACCCGGCCGAACTGCCGGCGTATACCTGGACGAATAACCTCGTTGCCGTCATCAGCGATGGGTCGGCTATTCTCGGTCTCGGTGCCCTTGGGCCGAAAGCCGCCATGCCGGTCATGGAAGGAAAGGCTCTGCTGTTTAAACATTTTGCAGGAATCGACAGTATCCCTATCGTTTTGGACGTGCATACGGCGGATGAGATTGTTGCGACCGTGAAAGCTATTGCGCCGAGTTTTGGCGCAATCAACCTCGAGGACATCGCCGCACCGATATGTTTTGAGGTCGAGGAACGGCTAAAGGCCGAACTCGACATACCGGTGTTTCACGATGACCAGCACGGTACGGCAATTGTCGTGCTGGCTGGGCTTATCAACGCTATGAAGGTCGTTGGCAAAGAACTAAAACATTGCAAAATCGTCGCTATTGGTGCGGGTGCTGCTGGAACAGCTATCATAAAACTCCTCCATCGGTACGGTGCCGGATCGATTGTCGCGGTCGATAGCCGGGGAATTATCTCTGATGGACGCCATGACCTGAACGACGAAAAAAAATCCCTCCTTCCCTACCTCACAACAGGTCTTTCCGGCTCGCTCAACGACGCCGTAGCTGGAGCCGACGTGTTTATCGGGGTGAGCAAACCGGGGCTTCTCACGCCGAACATGGTTGCCAAAATGGCCACCAATCCCATCGTATTCGCTCTTGCCAACCCAGTGCCAGAAATCATGCCTGATGCTGCCAAAGCCGCCGGAGCTGCCGTTGTTGCCACGGGACGTAGTGATTTTCCAAACCAAGTCAACAATGCTCTCGCTTTTCCAGGCATTTTCCGCGGCGCCCTCGATAGTGGTGTGAAAAAAATTACCGATGATCACAAAATTGCCGCCGCTGAGGCGTTGGCTCGTCTGGTAGAGCATCCGTCGCCAGACTGCATTGTCCCATCACCCTTTGACGAACGTGTTGTACCGGCAGTCGCTCAGGTTATCCGCTAAACTGCTTCACCAAGCGGTTTAGCTGTGTGAAACGGGGAAATTCGCCTCATGCTCCATGCCCGAGCTGCGGCGGCTACTTCGCCAAGCCGACGGTGAACCGCGTTGTTTTTGTCCTGCAAAAGTTGATCGGGAATGTCTCTCGCAAAGGTCTCATGGTCTATCACCGCAAACGGCGCCATTTCCGCACTGCAAAGCATGCCGACTGGGTCGTCAATAAACCGACTATGCCCGCCCTCTACCAGTACATAACGTACGCCAACCTGGTCAGTCTGCCCGTATGAAAGAGGGACAATATGACGCGGAAATATTTCGTCTTCTTTCGGGACGACGACATTGACACGCGGCACCACCGACTGGAGCGCCAAAGCTCCAGCGATCTGGTTAAACCGGCGAAGTTCATGAACGAGCCGCCACGATTCAACCGGATGCCGCCCGACTTCTTGCACAAACGCTGTCGCCACACCGAGAGATGATCGCTCGCTCGGGCTTACTCTACGGCGGGCCGCCTGGGTAAATCCCATAATAGCCGCATACCGCGAGACAACCTCTGGCGGCGCAGCAAATGTCATTGTTCTGGGGGCGGACCTACCCTTCACAACACCTCGTTGAATATACGGCCCGCTTCCCGAATAGGCGATAACATTTGTCCCCTCAATACAGTCCCAGAATTTCTCACCAGCCGCACGCATTTCATGGGTTGTCATACCTGTCACAGGCTGCTCACAAGTAGCCTGGAGTTGCCCGGCAACATGCGACATACACTCATGGTTGCTGCCAAAACCACCGACGACAACTGTTGGATATTTGGGGTCAAGTAACGAATTCATTGAAAACCTCAATTAGAACTTATCATTATACCACGAAACCTATTTTTTGCAATACTCTCTTCTATAAAAAGAGCGGCTTTTCAAAGGCCGCCATCGCTACTCGCATCTATTTGCGTACTATACGTGGGAAGTTTGATACTTGTTTGTCTCATACTACTACCCCATCCATGAGCATACGCCAGTTCACATAAAAGTACAATACCTACAACACGCGGTTGATCTCTTCAAGTGTCGTTTCACCGCGGAGGACTTTGAGGAGTCCGTCCTGAAGCATCGTAACCATGCCTTGTTTTTGAGCGGTTTCTTCGATCAGCTTGACATTCATGTCGTGAATATCACCGCGAATAAATCGCTGCACTTCTTCGTCAACCAGCATTTGTTCAAAAATCATCATGCGCCCTTTGTATCCAAAGGG
>JBDHUL010000003.1:0-37199 GCA_039812985.1 Saccharimonadaceae bacterium (SeqCode) | reverse complement strand
ACTTTGCGCCCATGTGCCGCCGCTTCTTCCATGATAATCTGCAAACGATGCAGCTGGCTGGAAAAAGTTGAGACGACAATTCGATGATTTGGATTCTTCGTCATAATTTCGCCGATGCTCTCTTTGATATCAAACTCCCCGTGTTGATGCGAACCAGCATCTTCACAGTTCGTTGAGTCGCTCATGAGCAGCAATATGCCCTCTTTTGTCGCAATTTCCGTGAGACGCTCAAGGTCAAATTTCACTCCATCGATAGGATTGTCTTCAAAACGCCAGTCGCCCGTGTCCACAAGCACTCCAACAGGAGTGCGAACAACAACCGCAGACGCATCAGGAATCGAATGGTTCACCCGGACAAGTTCGATAGAGAAACTATCACCGATTTGTACGGTATCGTGGTTTTCTGGACTCATCTCGATATAGGTTGGCTGGTACGTGTCAGTTGATTCTTCCATCGTGCGCTGCACCATGGCCAGCGTAAAGCGGCTGCCATAGACTGGAGCCTCAAGTTTTGCGAGCAAATGTCGCGCTGCCCCGATATGATCGAGGTGTCCGTGAGTAAAGGCAACTCCACGGATTTTGTGCTTGTTCTCTATGAGGTACGTGATATCCGGCACGATGTAGTTAATACCGGGGTAATCATTGCCCGGAAATAAAAAGCCCATATCGATAACGAGAATGTCATTGTCATACTCGATGGCCATCATGTTTTTGCCAATACCCATTTCGCCGAGACCGCCGATAGGCATAACCTTCAAGCTGGGACGGTTGGGATTCGGACGTTGTTTTTTCTGGTCGAGGAGGCTAAACTGATGGCCTTCATACCCGTTAAACCGTGATTTATTCACTGGTACATCGATGCGGTGCTGCGATGCCTGAAGCGTAACGTTTTCGCTCGTCCGTCGAGCGGCGCGAAACACCTCGCCGCGGCGCGTATTGGTATTGCTCAGAACAGTGTTGTCAGAGCGTTGCTTGGTTTGATTCGGGCGCTTCGACAGATCGTCTGTCTGCGGCCCTGCGAGTCGTCGTTGACCCATAACTATATAGTTTCCTTTCTTTTTGTTGTGTCGTAAATATAGTTCAAAATCAGGGGTGAGAGGTATGGTCGTGACAGCTACTTCCCTCTCTCAGAGTGCGTTCATTATAGCACAACCAAAACAAAAAGTAAACTAGGCCACGTGCGCGCAAGCTGTTTAGCCAATAATCTTATCCGCCAGCGCTTTGGCGGCGAGAAAATCGCCAATAAGAACACTGCGCATACTGCCGTTATAGAGTGCGGCCGCCGGGTGATAGAGCGGTATGACCAAAAACTCAGATCCCTGGTAGCGTACAGTCCTGGCATGTCCGTGGTCGCGCGAAATAACAAGGTCTGGGATAAACGCTGCGCCGCTATGCCGGCCAAGGGTGATCACCACTTTTGGTCGAATAATATCCAGCTGTCGCATAAGATAAGGCCAAAATTCACGTTTTTCATCGGGCAGCGGGTCGCGGTTGTTCGGCGGACGGTATTTGACGATGTTCGTTATATAGACATCGTGACGTTCTAGGCCAGCCGAGGCCAGCATCTCATGTAAGAACTTCCCCGCTGCGCCAACAAATGGCACCCCTTGTTCATCCTCTTTCTGTCCCGGCGCCTCCCCAACAAAGACAATGTCAGCGTTTGCCGCCCCGTCACCCATTACGAGCTGTTTTGCGGTTTCAATAAGGTTCGGGCAGATCTTTTTTTTACGGATCTCGTCCGCCAACTCGTCAAGACGCCGTTGTCTGTCCCTTGCCGTCATATTTCTATAAGTGGCTTTTTAGCACATCGAGAAACTTATCGAACTCGTCGCTATAGCTGAGCTCGCTCAGTGCCGTGGCGGAAATATTTGTCGGAATCTTGATGCTATCTGCATTAGGCGCTTCTAGCCGTGAATAACTGTAGTCACCCCGACCGAGCGCATCTGCCATATCGCCAATATACGTGCGAAACTTGTCGAGGAAGTCGAGCATTGAGTTTGCATAAATCGTGATGTCTCTGTCACCATCTTCGCTCGCTTTCTTGAGAGTGGCGATACATGTTTTGTTATCGTTGTCGAATTGGTTGAGGGCCGCCTGTTTATTTGTCGCACTACCTATCAAGCCACTTGACGAAGACAGTGTGCAATCCGCAGTTATCTGCCGCAAATACATCGTAGAGTAAAGGAGCGGTCTTACCTTCTCCATGACTGAGTTGTATTTTTCCTGATACGCCTCGAAAGCTTCACGTACCTTGCTGTCTGACATGGCACGCATACCCCGCAGTTCATTGTTGTTTTTGTCACTACGATCCCTGTTCTTGTTGTAAAATTCATCAACAGCCGCTCTGGTTGTCAGTTTGTTGTAATCTTCAGCGCTGAAACTCGTGTTATTGCGGTCTTCTTTCATACTCAGGGCCTTGTCATACGCCTTCTGATAATCAGCCTTCGACGGTGGTCCGAAAAATACGACCATAAGCACAATCGCAATCACAAGAAGCAATCCAGCACCTCCGATGATCGACCATAGTAGCCCCTTATTTGCCCCCTTCACTGGAGCAACTCCGCCGGGCATGCCGACAGATGGAACTGGCGCAATCGGCGCCATAGGGGGGACTGGCGTAGCCGGTATTGCAGTTGGCACCTGGGTAACTGGTGCTGTAACTGGAGTAACCGCTACGGGCGGCGGCGTTGCAATTGGCTGAACCGGTGTGCTGGCTATTGCTGGCGACGCGGGCGGCATTGCCTGCTCAACTGGCGGTACAGACGGTAGTGGTTGTGGGGTTGGTGTTGGTGGCACGGGTGCCGACGGCTGTTGTTCTGGTCCCATATATATCCTCTTTTTAAACGTTAGCTTTATTGTACCACCCCCAGGACGCAAGGCAAAATGCACGTCTATGTACCAAAGAAATAGGTCTCTTCAGCTCTGCAAAAATCCCTACTGAAGGTCAGCTGGACGCATGCTAAGGCTGAGACGTCCACGGTCATCTATAGCCATAAGTTTGACGCGCACAGTTTGACCCTCTTTAAGTACATCAGTGACTTTTTCAACACGCCCATCGCTCATGGCCGAGATATGGCACATGCCATCGATGCCCGGCATGATGTTGATGAACGCGCCAAAGTCTTTGATGCTCACCACGGTTCCTTCATATATTTTACCGACCTCTGGCTCTTCAACCAGCGATTTCACCCACGCCAGTGCTCGCTCGATGGACGATGTATCGACCGCTGAAATAGTCACTAAGCCATCGTCTTTTATGTCAATTTCGGCTCCGGTTTCTTTGGTAATCTTGTTAATAGTTTCACCGCCCTTGCCAATAATCGCGCCAATCTTCTCAGGGTTGACCATGAGTTTTTCAATGCGCGGCGCATACGGACTCAGATGATCACGAGGGGTAGCAAGCGTTTCAACCATATGCTCAAGGATATGCAGACGGCCTGGCTTACTTTGCTCAACTGCTTGACGCAGTACCTCAACCGGCAAACTGTGAACCTTCATGTCCATCTGCATGGCCGTCACGCCCTTGTCGGTACCGGTAACTTTAAAGTCCATGTCCCCGGCGAAATCTTCCGCATCGGCGATATCACTGAGAACATACGGCGTGTTACCATCCATCATGAGGCCCATTGCAATACCGCTCACCGGGCGCTTGAGGGGTACGCCTGCGTCCATAAGTGCAAGACATGAGCTACATGTTGCAGCCATGCTGGTTGAGCCGTTTTGGCTCATGATTTCCGTCACGCTACGGATAGCGTAGGGGAATTCTTCCTCAGTCGGTAGTACCGCAGTCAAGGCACGCTCTGCGAGGTAGCCGTGGCCAATCTCGCGGCGCCCTGGCGACCCTAGGCGACCGGTTTCACCAACCGTATATGGCGGCGCGTTGTAGTGATGCATATACCGGCGTTCGTCGTCAGTGCGCTCCATCGTGTCAACCATCTGCGCATAGCTCAAGGGGGCGAGCGTGACAATATTCATACCCTGCGTCACGCCGCGGGTAAAGAGCGATGAACCATGTGCGCGTGGCAAAAAACCAACTTCACTACTGAGTTCACGAATTTCGTCGAGTTTGCGACCATCGGGGCGAACGTTGTCTTTGACAATCCCTTTGCGAACATCGGCATGAAGGGCTTTCGTGAAGGCTTCGTCATATTCATCGCGGAGGGGTTTGTACGCTTCTTCGCCGCCCTGCTTCTCAGCCATTTCAACATGAAATGCCAGACGAATTTCGTTAATCATTTCATTACGTTCCGGATAGGCTCTGCGGATTGCTTCGCCAAACTTGCCCTCAACCCACACGTCGGCCTCTTTTTGGATATCCTCGTTTGGCAGCACGAGAGTATACTCGCGCTCAGCAGGCGCAACCTTTGCCTTTAACTCGTTTTGCAGCGCAATCGCCGGCTGAAATGCTTCGTATGCCCAGGCCATTGCATCGACAATGACTTCTTCTGGCACTTCTTCAGCGCCGGCTTCTACCATCGTGATACCGTCTTTGGTACCGGCCACCACAAGATCAAGGTCGCTCTGTTCGCGCTGTTCTGAGCTGAGGAACGCTTTAAACTCGCCATTTACCCGACCGACGCGCAGTCCGGCAATCGGACCATCAAACGGTGTGCCGGTAAGCATCAGTGCAGCGCTGGCGGCAATCATTGCCACCATGTCGGGGCGAAATGTCGGATCCATGCTGAGCACCGTGCTAATCACCTGCACTTCTTGGCGGTAGCCCTTCGGAAACAGTGGACGAATCGGTCGGTCGATAAGGCGACTGATAAGCACAGCATCGTCGCTGGGACGGCCTTCGCGTTTGATAAACCGACTACCGCTTATTTTGCCCGCTGCATAAAACTTTTCTTCATAGTCAATACTCAGCGGAAAATAGTCGAGCACCACTGGCCGCGTGCCAACACTGACACTACCAAGTACCACAGTGTCGCCGTACGTGACGAGAACAGAGCCGCTCGCCCGGAACCCAACTCGGTTAACCTCGAGCTTAAGCGGCCGGCCGCACAGTTCAGTTTCAACACTAAAAATATCCTTGCCATTGGGGTTAATAATACTCATAAAAACGAGCTCCTTCTTTTGTCTCATAGAGTGTAACAGGTGCGGACACTGGAACTTCCAGTAACTACATCTATCACGCTCTACAAATAATTGTTAACCCCTGTAGTATAGCATGGTCGGGGCGTTCATGAAAAAGCGAGGTTGCCCGGCGCAATGAGATTATTGAGTCGGCGCTTCTGGATACGCAACGAGTATAGCATCGATGCAACTCGCAAGCTCTTTGGCATATACTTGGTGCGCTTTGCCAAGTGCCGATGGCCCGGTTTTTTCTCCCCATATTGACGAGTTAGGACGAGCCTCCTGCGCCAGTTTTTGCAACCGCTGAGCAAGACCCTGCGGCACCGGCGAACCCTCGAGGCGTTTCATCAAAGCGTTACCGTCGACGCCGCGCCCCTTTAAGGAATCCACAATAATCTTCCGTGCTCCCTCAGTCTGCATGTATGCCCGTATAAAGTTCCCGGCATACCCGGCCGGAGCCTCGTCGACCGGTCTTTGACGCTCAGTCGTAGCGATGCGGCTACTTTCTGGTGCAGCGCCCTCAGTCGTCGAGGCTTGGGAGCCGGGCGCTTCAACGGGTGAGGGTTCGGCTGGTGAAGCCGCCTCTTTGCCCGTGTTGCCATTGCCACTGCCACTATCCGGTGTAGCTTCAGGCTGAGCCCCTTGGCCTACTGCCGCCTGCGCTTTAACCTCCTGCTCTGCCTCCATAGCGACATGTTCAATGACGCTCTGCGCAACCGCAAGATGCTCTGGATTGCCACCGACCGATACGCCGTCAATCAAAACATCCGCACCATGATTCGGGCCGGGCTCGACGACTCCAACAGAATGTGTTTCAGGGCGGCGATCTGCTCCCGGTTCGGAGTTTGGTTCGTCCTGAACAGATATCTGCAGCTCTTCAACCCCACCATCACTGTTATAAACGATCTCGTAGCCAGTCCTCTTGTCAAGCTTCCCTTCTTCGACTACATACGTTTCTCCGTTTGCATCGTAACCGGTGTCGATATGTGGCAGCGCATGCAGTACTGTGGCAGCATACTCGCCGATGAGCGCAACACCGTCTGGACTAGTACCCGCTTCACTCCCTTTTTCAGCAGCACCGGCAAGACTCGCTTTCACGTCAGCAAGCGACATTTTTTCGCCTGTACCGGCATGAACAAAGGACGGCGCGGCATTTTGATGATTGTCGGTATCAGGTGCTTCTCCTTCTCCGCCATGACCGCGTATGATACTGGCAAGCGTACTAACATCAGCACCATGTAACGCTTCGCCGACCGCTCGCACGTTCGGATCAAGCGAGTCAACCAACCCCTTGTCCAACTCCTGCTGCCACGTCTCAAAGTCTGCCTGCTCTTGTTTATATTGCTGTCCTTGCTCGGCCAAGCTTGGGCGACCAGTGGCACCTGCGTTTGCTTTTTTCTGGTCCCATTCCTCGTTAGTGAGAGCCCTTACCCCGTTGGGGTCATTAGCATCGGGTACCTCGACAAGTAGTCGACGCCCACCAGCACCACCAGTGTCTGGGCTACCTTCACCGCCGCGACCAGAGCCCCCATTGTCATCCGGCATTTCCCATGAAGCGCGGGCCCCGACGATATCATTGAGCTCAGCGTCGCTTAGCGGCCCTACTTTTTCGCCCTTGAAAACTCCTGTCGCACGCATCTGTTCAGTTAGCGTGCCCGTTCGCGTGCCGAGTATACTTTTACCTGGTGTATTTCGAGATTTTTCGAAGTGATCGCCCAATTTGGCACCGAGTTCCTCATATCGAGAAGGTCCTGAATCGGGCGTTGGGGGCGGCGGTGGGGCGAAGCGTTCAGACATGATGTTTGTTTAGTGTTTCGGTTGGATCATTTTTGAAATACTACATATACAATAGCACACGGCCATATAAAAGTCAATAAACCCTACCGCACATCGCGCGAGCGAAACAACAACCAGCCAGCAGTGGTAAACACCACAATGATGAGTCCGAGGATACATACATCGCGCAGGTCAATACCATACTTCACAACATCGACCGCCGGAAAATAGTGGAGCGGCGAATAGTATTTGTACGGCTCCAGCCAGTCAACCGCTTTTGCAAATGTCGAAACGATAAATCCTCCCGCGACAACAAACACGCCGGCCGTCATCGCCACTGACCGTTTGCCGGTTGCGAGGCCCAGGCCAAAGGAGACGCTACCTAGCGCCGTCGCCAACAGCAAATTCATCACAAGCAGCTGTGTCAGTTCGTTGCTGGCAATCGTATCGTGTACCCACAAGCTACCGAACCACATGCCTGGCAGCATCCCGAGCAACGAGACCGCAAATATCGTCACCATAGCGGCAAATTTTTCCGCCGTAATGCGCCCGCGACTGAGCGGCAACGACACGAGTGTCCGCAGTTGACCTTTCTCTTCTTCCGCCACAGTGAGACCAAGGCTCAGAATGATGACCATCACGCCCGAAAGCATAGCCACCCGTATATCGAACAGCTGACTGGCAAGATAGGTGTTAAAGTGCGACAGGTTCGCGAGATCCCCCACCATGCCCTGTAGCCCGGCAGGCATCTTTTTGACCAGTGCATCGAGTGCACCGTCCTGATGCATGGCCGGGTAAAAACTCACCATGAGTAACGCAAGTAGCGCAAAGCCGAAGAACCAACCGACCGTAAACCAGCGTTTGTCATATAACGTTTTAAGGTAGAGCGAGCGCATCATACCGTCGTCTCTTTTCCGTAAAGTTCAGTAATAGCGTCTTCGAGGCTGTGGTCAGCAACGTAGAAGTCGACAAGGCCCTTGACCCCCGCCACCCAGGCTTGTAGTTCTGGACCTGAGCCATGATGAACAAATGCTAGCTCATGGTATTTTCCTCGTTTACCGCTATCGATGTAGCGCGCATTTTTTGGCGGTGTTAATACCCCAGAGGCCACAACCCGTACTCGCTTGCCAGACTCTTCCTCTAACTGTTGAGATGTGACGTCGCGGACAACTTTCCCATGAGCAATGAACACCACGCGGCTGCAAACATCCGCCACCTCACTCAGTATATGACTCGACATAAACACCGTGGTACCGTTCGCTTTTTCCTCTCGTACAAGGTCGAGAAAAACAGCCTGCATCAGCGGATCAAGTCCACTGGTCGGTTCATCGAGTACAACCAGTTTCGGCCTCGTCATAAACGCCGCGACAAGAGCTATTTTCTGTTTATTTCCCCTCGAGAGTGTCCGAATAACCTTGCCAAGCTCTGGCTCGAAACGTTTGCAGAGTGACTGTTCTCGCTTTTTGTCCTCTGCGCCATACGCCGACCGGATAAAATCAAGGTACTGCCTGCCTGTGAGTTTGTCAAAAAGCTCCATGTCGCCCGCCGCATAGCCAATGTTTTTATGCAGTACATGTGCCCGGGACGGTGTCACGGGACACCCAAACAGCTGCACCGTTCCTTCGTTCGCAGCTATGGTACCGAGCAACATAGAGATCGTTGTGGTTTTGCCCGCACCGTTCACACCGACAAATCCCACAACTTCGCCTGAGTCTACCGCAAGACGATCGATGCTCACTGCAACGAACCCCCCAAACCGCTTCATCACCCCTTCCAGCCAAATAACTGGCGTGTTCATATGTGTCATTATACGCCTGTTTTTTTTGCGTTTCAACGCTCTCGATGGCTAGACGAAATCTGTATCGTCTAGGCAAGCTCCGCATTCATGGCGGCCCATTGGAGCGCCGAGAGTGTTCGAGCGCGGGCTTCGATGCATTTGCGAGTCGGGCGGTCATTGCCCCACCATAGACGCCATGCCCAATCATCGGGGTTCAAACATTCAAAACAGTCCTTGTGCATAAACCCGCCGTCAATGAATTTGTCGTTGCGTTCAGTGTAAACAAGCGTATAGCCGGCTTTTTCAAGCGCTCGACGGCTCCCGGGGTTGGCCTGTACCACTGCTGCCTTTATGCGCGTCAGCCCTCTGCGCCGAAACCCATACCATACCAGCACTTTTTGCACTGCGCTCGCAATTCCGCGCCCCCACTGTCCTGCGTCCACGATAACAATACCGTTCACTGCTTGGACGATAGTTTTTCCTTCGATACTCATCAGTGATGCGTTTCCTATGATTTGCCGCTTGCCATCTTCAACTAGGCGTATAGCCCACACCAGCGATGAGGCGTCGCGAATCAGTCCATCGTACCACTCCTGTTCAGTTTCCGCTGTCTGGACGGGGCGCTCGGCAAGATACTGTGTAATAGTCTCTTTTTCAAACCCCTGAGTAAACTCAACTACTTCCTCGCGAGTAAACGGGGTAAGCTGTAATGCCGCGCCCGTTTCGGTTGTACATGTGATAATTGGTCCAAGCGCCATAGTGTGCTCCTTTTACATTGCTGTGTACTATATTATCACGTGTACGTAATGATATACTGCAAGCATGAATCATAATGACAAACGACGCGTTTGTGTACGCGGGATTATCGTAAAAGACGGAAAGCTGTTTTGCCAAGAGTTAAAGAGTGCCGATGGCTCAGGACGAGGTTTTTGGTGTACGCCGGGCGGCGGTCTCGACCCGCTTGAGTCACTCGAGGATGGCTTGAGGCGAGAGCTCATGGAAGAAACTGGGGTCGCGGTGCAGGTTGGTCGTCTCCTTTTTGTGCAACAATTTGCCGACACATCAGATACTGCTATCTCTCATGGCGAACAGGAACAACTTGAGTTCTTTTTTCTCATCGAAAACCCTGAGGACTTTGAGCATATTGACGAGCAAGCCTCGCATTTTGACGCCGAGATAGCTCGTTATGGTTTTGTCGATGTTACACAGGAGCATGTTCTGCCAAAATTTTTACGTGAAATACCGCTAGAAAACTACATAAGCACTGTCTCGCCTGTATATACATACACGGAATTTTGCCAATAGTTACGTGTTTGCTTGAGATTCTTTCAACACAAAGCCTGCGATGACAAGGTCGCCTTTGATTTTCCCGACAATACGTCCTTTGTCATAGAACTGCATGTATCGTCCATCTTTATGCTTGATGCGATACTTTGTTTCGTACTTATCAGCCCTACCCTCTATCAGGTCGGACATGTCTCGCATGATTCTGTCTTTATCATCAGGATGCACAATATCGACAAACTGCTGGTAGTGCGTGTAGTGCTCCTTCTCACGACCAAGCATCTTTAACTTGTTGGGACTATACATCACCATACCGCTCGGCAGCTCCATCCACCACCATGCGATCTCTGCCGCCTCAAAAGCAGAATCCATCATGAGCATCTGGTCTACAGCACTAATCATCCTCCAGGGTATACGCTGTTCACTGTGTTTTACCTAATAACCCGACGGTTAGTACTTTGTTATCGTGCCGCTCGACAGGTCAGTTTGCACAACGATAGCTGCATGCGACACATCATCGGCGCCGAGTGTAGTTTTCTTCCACGATGCTACGACCTGGACTAAGTCTCCTACCGCAAGGGGTTGCCGCGTCCGTGTTGTTTTGTTGTAGGCCGCTGCCGTCCCTGCCGGTAGCGTCATAACCATACTCGTCCCCGAACTTGTTTTAAACTCGATTGTATCGCCGTTCACCTTCTGCACTCTTCCTTCATACTGCGCGGTAGGTGTTTCATCTGCCGTCTCTCCTTCGGCGTATATTCGGTCGTACAGCGGATCCTCGGCCACGTGAGTGTGGCATTCATCCTTCAAGTTGTTCTGGCATGGCTGAATATATGCCATCGTTTCACCAACATATGCGTATGCTTTTGGGGCAAGCCCAAGCGCAATAACAGCGCCTGCGGGATAGGTGGCACCCGGGGCATAGTCGCCAGAGACACGCGAAATAACTGCAAACGCCGTACCATTTTTCAACTCATTTCTGCTGGCTATACGGCCATCAACTATAAACTTTGTTGCTGAGTCTATGGTGACGCGGCGCTCGCCAATTGCCTGGTTACAGCGAGGGAGAGTGACAAAAGAACCTATACTGCCAGATACAACGCCTACACATGGCTCCATAACGTAGGCTTCCTTCACCGTGTCGAGACCCAAGTTTAACTGCGAAACGTAGTGTTCAACTGCAGCCATCTCGCACGATGCCTGAAGTCGTTCTCGCACTTCCTGCTGGCTCCACGAGACGTTCTTCTGAGACTCAACCTTTACCTGCTCCTGGGTAAAGGTTACGCAGCCGGACACTTTCACCAAGGTTGCCACATGTCCCTCGTTATTTTCCTGGCTCTCAGTAACAATATGCAGTTTGGGCCAGATATACTGAACTGTCGCATAGACGACACCCCCGACGAACAGCACGCCCAGCACAGCAAGCAGTACCAAAACCGGCAGAGACATTGTTTTTAATCGTTGCATCATAAATGATCCTTTCTTTACTGGTTGATCATTCATTCTACGGATTTCATTGGAAATTATTTCAGGTTCCCCTACCCGCTGCATCACTCCATCGACAAAATGTTCACGGCGAAACGATCCATCGACACTTGCAATAAGCATCTTTTCAACGTCACGTTTCATGCGAGTACCTCCTTTAGCTGGTCCTTGGCGCGCCTCATCCACGTACCCACGGTATTACGCGGAACATTCATTAACTGAGCTATTTCTTCGTACGATTTGCCCTCCCAGTAGTACGCTTCGATAACCCGACAATACTCTGGTGGCATGAGTGCCTTAACAGCGTCGTGAAGCCGCTGTCGCTCATCAAACAGTAACGGCTCCTCGTCAAAACCGGCAAAAAGCGATGCTTCGTCAACATCGACCGAGCGCTTCTGTTTTCGCAAATGATCAATCGCTTTATTAAAGGCAATTTTATACAACCAAGTAGAAAACCGTCCTTTTTTTTCGTCAAACTCGCAGAACTTCACATATGCCTGATACAACGCCTCCTGGGCTATATCTTCAGCATCATCCCGGCTGTGAAGCAACTGGTCGCAGTAAATAATTAGTCCCGCGTGATACCGCTCGACAAGATGCCGGTAGGCATCTTGGTTGCGTAGGCGCACCTGCTCTATAGCCTGCTGTTCATCCATATGCTTCTAGTATACGGTCAAACACAGCTATTTATTTCAGCCCTCGTGATGCATATAAAATGACCCCTGTTCCACAGAGGTCACTGTAAGCGTCCGACGAAATTACTTTCGAAGTCCTAGTTTGGCGATAATGGCCTGGTAGGCATCAAAGTCTTTGCTTTCCAGATAGCTAAGCAGCTTTTTACGCTTGCTCACCATCTGAATAAGGCCCCGACGCGCCATACGGTCGTGCTTGTTGGCCTTCAAGTGCTCCGTCACCTCTTTGATGCGAGCCGTCAGAACCGAGACCTGCACCTGAGGAGAGCCGACGTCACTCTTGTGAGCTGCGCCGACTTTGATAGCTTTTAACTTGTTCTCTTGTGTTATCATAGCTCGACTACTTTAACAGGGCCGGTCACTTTGGTCAAGACCGACCCCATGAAACCACTCCTGTAGGCCCCGCGAGATTCGTGTAATGCCCCTTCAACCCGTTATGCTACCCGAGACAAGAACCCCTGCTCACCCTGTTGCGCAGTAATTGAAGCGTGATTGAGACCGATGGCCTCTCCGACAGCCTGTTTCGCCTCCCCACATGTAACACCTGAGGGCATTCTTCTGAGTGTTCCTCCAACTGATACAGAGAGGCTGCCAGCTTCTTGAGCGGTGCGTTTCTGAGCACTATGTGTCGCGACGTTATATCGGTCTATCAACGCCCGCTGCATCGCCAGAGAAGCTACAACGACACACTCGTGACATGACCCGCCATAGACATAACATGTTTCTCGGCGGTCGGTACCCAGTTGGTCGCCTGCTTGCAACGTATCCATACTCATGTGCTGGTTATAGTCCTGCTTGCGCTTTTTGTCAATACCATACCCCTGTTATGCTATACTGACGATATGGTACATGACCCCCGTGCTGTTGACCCTGAACGTCTCAACGAGACACGTTACGAACGCAACAAACATTCATGGTGGGACCGGCTGCGCGGCAAAGAAGAAACTGAGGAAGAAGCGTTACGTAAAAAACTCGACGCCGAACTCAAAGAGGCAGCGAGGCGACGGGCGACTGATTTCGAAGAAGAACGCCGCACCGAAGAAAAACGCGAAGTCGCCGAAACCAAAAAACTTAAAAAACGCTGGCGCGAAAAACTCGTTGAAAAGTCGCGAGCACTTCTCGCTGAGACAGCGGTCGAAGACCAAGAACGACCACAAAACGGCTACGAAATAGCCCAGCGCTTGGTGGCAGAACGGATTATCGCCTACCATGAGGCGCTGAACGACGAGAGCCTGGATCTTCGCCGTTCAGAGATAAAAGCCCTCAAACTACATATTGATTTTATGGGGCTCCTATACGAAAAGCTTGAGCAGCCAGACCTCGAGGTACCAGACGAAGTTGAGCAGCTGTATCAAACCATCGCTGCCTCTGTCGAGGAAAGCTCTTCCGCGCCAGACAGCGACACCTCTGTCTCTCAAGTCTCTCAAGAAAACATCGAGCCCGTCCCTATTTCAGAAGAAGACGCTGCCTATACTCATTTTGCAAGTAGCATCGTGCAGGCCATTAGGCGGGCGCTGCGACCTGCTACTCACACTTCACCGCTAGAGCCGGACGGGCTCACTCATGAGCAACCCTCACGTGGCCGCATAGTAGTCACGCCGCCAGAGCAGCTTCAAAGCACCGTCGCTCAACCCGAGCAAGCCCCATCATTGCTTGTCCCAGGCCTTGTTACTGAACGACTACTCCGTTCAGTCAAAGAAAATGCCCTTTCGATTGAGACGATACGCGAAGAATTATCCCACGACGAAACTGTGCGCCACCTCGCAAGCATTGTCGAAAGAGCTGAGGCTATTGAACAGCGTCGATACCATCAGACAGCTACCGCTCAGAAAGTTATCGAAGTAGCGGCACGCACCCGCCCACCGGAACCTCCCTCTCCTCAGACGGTAATCGAGCAGCCTGAGCGACTGCCATCTACCGACCACGCTGCCCCACCGCTCACCGAATTTGTGATCCCGAAAAATCGCAAGATAAAATTTATGTCTGACCCAGAACTGTTAGCGTTGGCCAGTCTTGTCAGCATTGGCTCGGGAAGGAGACTCGTCGATGCCTATAAAGGCGGTGAGATTGATCGATCTGGCCTCATAAAAGTACTTGAAAGTTTTCATAAAGGACGTGATTACAAGAGCGAATTTTTCTATCGTCGGAGCCACGCTAACCCTCCTAGTACGCCCGAGCGATTATCTCAAGTGTCGGCCCGAACGCAAGTGCCAGCTGCATCCGATCCCCTGCTGCAGCCGCAGGCAATGCCCCAGTCGCCTCAGTCATTCCAATCCAGGCAGATTCTAGTGCCCTCACCACAACAACGCTCTCCGTCTGCACTCAATCGACACGTACTTTCAAACCTCGGCCGCGACATAAAGCACCGTTTGCAGCGCCAGAACCGTTTTCTCTTGCTCCTGAGTTCAGTACTGTTGTTGGTCGTCGTCGCTGTGATCGTTATAGAGCTGTTGAGTACGTAGCAGCTCCTCTACTGTTCTGGCAGCACCGATATCGTACGAGCCCACACTCAGTCGTCGTAGCTCACGGCAATAAGCACCTGTGCCAAGTGCCTGCCCCATATCTTCCGCCAGTGCCCGGATGTATGTGCCACTTGAAACATGGACTCGAAGCGTGATAAACGGATAGTCATACTTCACCATATCAAGCTGATAAATCGTGACTGCTCGTGACGGCATGGCCACCTCTTTGCCCTGACGCGCGAGGTGATATGCTCGCTGTCCGTTGATTTTAATAGCGCTATAAACTGGTGGGGTTTGGTGAATTTCACCGGTAAACTGTTGTAATACAGCTATGACCTCGTTACGTGCTGGTTTTCGATCATTGACAGAGTTAATTTCTCCTTCGGGATCACCAGTCGTACTGGTTTTTCCAAGTTCAAACGTCGCTTCGTAGGCCTTGTCGAGTTTGAGGAATTCCCCAGCGCGTCCGCAGGCATCGCCGAGCAATACAACCAGGAGCCCCGTCGCAAACGGATCAAGCGTCCCAGCGTGGCCAACCTTTAGTTGGCGCTTTGTTGGGCGAACGCCTCTTGCCGCATACTGGGCACGCACCGCACTGCGAATTTTGGCGACCACATCAAAACTTGTCCAGCCAGATGGTTTGTCAACGAGGAGAATGCGTCCGCTCATATATTATTGTCCATTATACAGTGGACAACTCGGTTACGACTGTCCGGGTATGCGAAACTGCGATGCATCATTCGAGGGTACCGCTGTCGTCGGTGAATCGACTGGGGCCTGTTCTGCTGGCAAGCCAAAGAGCGGCGCGGACGGGCTTGAAGCGTTTGCTGGAGATTCTCCAGGGAGCGGTGGAAGAGTCGAAAAGTCAGGGAGTGGCGGTAATGTACTGAGTATTGGACTCCCAGCGCCAGTTGGAGTCGGCGGTGACTGAGCCGCGGTATCCGAATGGACAATATCGCCCAACGGTTGCGCGCCAAGACTCTGTAGGGGTTCGGCCGTAGCGGGATTGAACGGAGCGCCCCCAAACGCTGCATCAACCGCCTCACGCGCCGAGTCGACAGCGGCCGCAGGCGAAACCGGGTTTACCATTTGTGCCTGTGCCACATGAGCTTCAAGATCTGCAAGCGTCGGGTTAACCGGAGATTGAGGCTCTACCGGTGCCACACCACCGCCAATCGTTTCCTCAAACTTCAAGCCGCTACTCGTCTTGATGGAGAGTGGGTTACTACTCTCTTCCTGAGAATTCTGGGTAGCACTGGGTGGTGGTGCTGTAGGGAGAGGGGCGTTTGCTGGCGTGGTTGGCACAGGTGGCGTTACAGCTGTGCCTACTGGTCGGTGCGCATTGTGAGATAGCAGCACGCGGCTATGGTCTTCTGCTTCGGCCTTTCGCTTTTCCTCTTCTGCTTCGGCAACGGTTGCACTGAGCGCACTGCCAAGCGAGGGTGGTGCAAGCGACGTGTCCCGCCATGAACTGGCCTTTGAAGCCGATAGCTGTGGCTGCACCGAAGGCAACGTGGGCTCAACCGTAGCTGGTTCAGCCACTTCTGGTTCAACTTCTTCGGCCGGTGCTACAACCACCAGTTGTTTTTCATCCTCTTTGGTCTCAGGTTGAACAGACTCATGAGAAACGGCTTCGTCAGCGGGGAGTTTTGTAGGTGTCGCTATAGTGGCGGCATCTACCTCGCGTAATCGTTCTACGGCGGCCACATCCTCTTCGTCATGATCAACCTTCATCTCTGTCTTGTTCTCTGTAACCACTTCCGAACCATCGTTTGCCGCGTCGTCGGGTGCCGTCACGCCGTTCATTCTCTCTGACACAACCGCACCGTCAAGCTTGTCAGCAATCAGTTGCTGGTTTGCACCGGCAGCCATGAGCTGAGCAGCCATCGTCATGACCTTTGGGCTGGTTTTTTGGTTACGGAACCGCTCGGTTGCCGACACGAGCCCTGTCAAAAATGCTGTCGCAATCTGCTGGTCAAGCAACCCTGCTTGCAACGCTTCAGCAAGCGACACGAGCATCTCGCACAGGCTACTGGACTCGGCATCGGTCCAATCAATTTCACCGAGCGATGTCTCCCCTCCCGTTATATTCAGCGTTACGGTAGCTGCGTCATGTAGTATTCGCCCGTGAGCCGTCACCGCAGCGTCTATATCTTCTTTCTTTTCAACTCCAAGCGCAACCACAAGATCGACGTTAAAGTCGCCCTGCGAAAAATTGAGGTCTTTTTCAGTGATAGTGGTTTTATATGGGGTGATAAATACCCGCACCAAGTCGCCTTCGACTTTGTACCGCAACCTGTCTGCCTTTGACTTATCGAGCGCGATGATGAAGTCGCGCAGACTGTCAACATTTGCTTCGATGGTTTTGTCAGGCTCTAGGAACGAAATAGCCGGTGGTATTTCGCCCGAGAATACCGCCGTGGCATTTTTCTCCAGCTTATTGAGAAAGAGGACAAGCCCGAGGAGCGCCGCTAGCTCATCAATACTCGGATCATGGCTCACTGTTACTAGTATATTAGTAGCTTGCTTGAGGCGCTCAACGACGAGTTGTTTGGGTGTTTGATCTGATGGCATAGTATTTTTATATTTTAGTGTAGTTCACTGACTACTATACCATGAGCATTTTGTACTCGTCAACATTATTCTTATAGAGGTCGCACTCTTTACAAACCCTCTCGACTGCGCTATAGTTATTCACCGATTACACACTCATAACGCTAACCGCCCAGACACAAGGAGCACTCATGCCAATCATTAAATCAGCCATAAAACGAATGAAGCAGACCGCTGTTCGACGCGCTCGCAACGTCGAAACCAAGAAGTCTGTCAAAACCGCCGTCCGTGCCTTTACTGATGCCCCGTCATTTGACGCCCTCAAAGGTGCGCAAAGCGCCCTTGATACCGCTGTTAAAAAGAACGTACTCGACAAAAAAACTGCCGCCCGCCGCAAAAGCAACCTTGTACGCGCCGCGAAGGAAGCCGGCGTGAAAGTTCCCGTAGCTGCTGCAAAAAAGCCAGTTGCAAAACCAACGGCCAAGAAACCAGTCACAAAAGCCTCCCCAGCGAAGAAGGCCACCGCAAAGAAACCTGTTGCGAAGAAATAAGAAGAAATAAGCCTTTCTCTTTTCAAGGGAGCAGTGCCCTACGCCGTTTACACGGTGTATGGTCGCATCTCTAAAGCGCCATAAGAAACGAACGAATCTGTGTCCACGGCGGTGTTGGGCGCAGCTTCATATGGGCATCAAGTTCCGACAGGCGTTCGATAAGCTGCCGTAACTGGCGAACGGAAAGCCGACGGGCTAAAAGCGTGACTTTACGTACGACAAAAGGGTGTAGCCCAACATCTTTGGCTGCGTCTTCGGGCCGCCGGTTTTCATTTTCACTAGCCACAACAATGGCTATAGCCTGCACCTGCCCTGCAAGCAGCCCAAAGAACATGTACGGGTCTTCGCGCTGCGATACGGCATCAAACAGCTCATCAAAAGCATCGTGGTTTTTGTGAAACGCCGCGTCCAATAACTCAAAGCTGGTAGCCTGCGGTGTTGGCTCGACAATACGACGAATAACCTCGCGGTCGATTGGCTTTCCTGTTAGGCGTAGTTTATCGAGTTCTGCACTCAGTCGCCACTGGTCTGTTCCAACATAATCAACTAAAAATTCGGCTTCGTTGCGCCCCAAGATACCCTTGGACACATCCTGAAGCCAGCGCAGCGCTTCAAATGGTTGTAGTTGCTTTACATCATGCACCTCAGCGTGTTTTTGCAGCCATTTATACGTTTTGGTGCGTTTGTCTGGGCTTCTTTCGACAAAAATAACGTCGTTTCCAATCCCTTTTTCCAGCCACTCCCCTAGCGCCGCCCAAACTGGCTTGTTCTGGGAAGCGTGCTTGACAACAATACACCGTTCGCTGCTAAATAACGTCACCCCTGCCAGTAAGTCAGGGAGCTGGTCGATCGCTAACTCGCTGCCATCGACGCGCTCGATTTCACCACAACACTCGGCAATAATTTTTCTGAGGCGTTGCTCAATCTCAAATGTGTTATCGCCGCTCAGTAAATAGATCATCACCTCCTAGTATAACGGAAGACGCGAGCGTCCAACCAACCAGACTAACGATGGCCGCCGTACTGCGTCGGTGGATGCAGATCAACAAGATCACCTCGTACTGCCATTTTGCGTGTCACTTCATCAATGTTTTTCTGATTGCCAGCGATGTTGTCCGGCTGCATAAGATCCTCGATTGCAGCACGTTCAACAACCCGGTCGGCGAACTTTCTGTTCGCTTCTTCACGCGCTGCGAGCTGCGCCTGCGTCAATTCCTCTGGGGTAGGTTTGCCTTCTGGTTGTTCGGTGGTTGTCATCGTGGTTCCTTTTTTTGTTGTTATTGCTGACTTGTATAGTATCAGTTAATTTTCTTCTTGTCAAGTATCTGACATCTTGAACAGATGTGCGTACCTCGTCCAGCCACACGGATTTTCTCTATCGTCGCTCCACAACGCGGACACGGCTGGCCCTCCAAACGAAAGACACTTGCGAACTTCAAGTAGCTGCCCTTCTTGCCCTCGGCGTCAACATAGTTCTTGTCAGTACTCCCGCCTTTATCTATAGACAGTTGCAGTACCGACACAATTGCTCCACGGAGGACCGCCACCTGGGCATGAGAAAGGTCTTTGACAAATGTTTGGGGATGAATTTTTGCCATCCAGAGCGATTCATCGGCATAAATATTGCCCACGCCCGCCAGTACGCTTTGGTCTAAGATAGCCGCTTTGATAGATGTATTTTTGCGCCGCTGCAACCGCGCAAATAACACCTCGTCAGTAAACCCTTCCTCGAGCGGTTCGGGTCCAACCCGTTGCATAAAGTCTGTTTGTGGGACACCGCCCGTAGGCACTAGTTTCATATAGCCAAACTTGCGCAGGTCGTTAAAATAGAGTCTTGAGCCGTCTGTGAAATCGATACGCTCGCGCGTCGTATTGTCCGGCAGTTTCCCGACAAGCGAATCGTTCGGATGCCCGCCGCCGAAACGTTCATCGCAAGCGACTGATGTTTCTTGGCTCACTTCAGAACCCCGTGAGGAGACTATACTTGCCGGTATATATACGAGCTGACCTGTCATCTTGAGATGCACCATCATCGTGTAGTCACTCGAGAGCTCAATGAGCAACATTTTTGCTCGGCGACGGACCTGCGTCACAGTCGCACCAGCAAGAAACAGCTCGACGTCGGTCGTTGCATTTGGGAAACTCTTTGGGCTATCGTAGTTCTGCGCGTTTGCAACGACCTTGCCCACGATAAGCCTCGAAAGGCCAAGCCGAATCGTCTCTACTTCTGGCAGCTCCGGCATATGTTAGTCGCACGCACCAGTCTTGGAGCGTACGAAATCGCTAAACGCGCCCGTCCCTCCACAAACCTGTTTCTTCACATTTAACGCGTCAACGGTCGATTGCTTAAATGACGAAATGTTATCGCTCGTACTGCGGGCAAACATGACGACCTGAAACAGAATAACTCCAATGATCGCTATCGCAATGAGAAATATACTCCCGAACAACGTCACCCAAAAATTGAGCTTCTTCAGCTGTTTCACAAGTTGACGAGCGGTGTCGTCGTTCATACTACTGTTTATTCTTGATGGCCTGCACTACCTTGCTGTCATCACGCAGGTTCTGCCAAAATGCCACTTGGTCAGCCCGAATAGCAATGCTGTCGTCTGGGCCATACAGTTGGTCACGAACTTTTAGGAGCGTCGTCGTTGACTGCGCGTCTTTTGCGTCGGCTGCTTGCTTGACATCCTGTGCGGTATACGGCGTTTTCATATAGAGATACTCCCCGGATGTGTTCTGAAGCTTGCCAAAATACGCCTGGTTATTCGCAAGGTAGACTATCTGGTAGCCGTTAGTGTTGATCGATTGCGGCGAAAACACAAGCGGCCAGGCGTATATCGCGACAACCGCAAGCAGTAACAACGCTCCGCCCACAAGCTTATGCCACAGTTTCATGCGAGTTCTTTTTACCCGTGTCTCATGTGGCTGGTGTGCGTTCTGCTGTACCCTCGACGGCGCCGGTCGCTGACCATTTCCTCGTATCATATCCATATACTTTTAGTATACCACGGGCTTAGCGGGTCAACCTCGCGCCGTTCCAAGCTGCCATATAGTCAAGATGGGTAAGGTCTGTTGCGGTTGTGGCTGTGTTGGTGGCGATAAATCCAGACCCTGTTTCGCGTCCAGAAGCTGTCGGGATGTTTGTTGTCACACTGTCTGTCCAGAGCAGTGTGCCTACGTCATTATAGATGTAGTAGTCGATACGGCTCGTCGATGTCACCACGACTCGAGCCCGGTACCATGTTCCGGTCGATAGTGTGTAGGTGCTTGCCGTCGCGGAACGAATGCTGTTGTTTGACGCTTTGCCCGATACTACGCCCGAGCCTGATAAGTAAAAGTACGCCCCGTCAACCGATTCGGCAACAGTAGCTGTATCGATATAGCCAAACTGCATAGTAGAACCTGTAAACGTCGCTGGGTTAAATACTGCCTCATATGACTCGCCGCCACCGAGCAAAAACTGTGCGATATCGGTTGAGTACCGGTAGCCACCATTGGTCGTTGTCCCGCAACGGAGACGCACAACTCCTGGATGGCTTGCCGTCACAAGCCCGGCGTTAGCAGCATTTATAGTTCCTGCGCTAACGGCGGCGCCAAACCATGGGGCGCTCGTGGCGGTCGAGCCAACACTGCCAATGAAGTCGGTTGAGTATACGGGCAGTTGACGTTGCCTGTCTGTACTTGAGCCAACACAGTTGTACCATGCTCCTTCGTCAAAACAGCGGAACACGCCCATGCTTGTATTGAAGTACATGCCGCCGGCAACTCCCGTTGGGTCGGTCGTCTGACTAGAGTTGTCAACCACCAACAGGACTGCGCTTGTGTCACCGCTTGCACTCCCTATCTGTACACGCATAGCGCTCGAGTTAACACTCATCACTGCGTTACCTGACAGACTCGAAACAGCAAACGCAGTCGTGCTCGTCGTTTGAATGAGCGCCTCGCCAAGGTTCGTTACCTGAAACCCTGGCCGATGGAACCGGTAGGCTACCGGCGCAGCATCGGTCGTCCCAGCGTAGGTCGTTCCCATCGTTATATGCGTCGCGTCCGTGAAAGCCGACACGGTATTTGTCGTGCCATCAGCAAAAATAATGGTATCACCCACCATCGCTGCACTCCAGGTTGTTCCTGTTCCGGTAAGGGTCGCCGATGCGTTCGTACGCGTCGCTGTCCCTGTTTGGTAATCAAGCGGCGATACTGAGAACAAGTTACCCGGTATGGTCGTGCCGATGCCAACTTTGGTGCCGTAGTCCACCGACCCGAGAACAATAGCGTCATTTGCCTGTACCTGAGCGTAGGCACCCAGGGCCGAAGAACGCTGGACATTCGCGTCGGTTTGGAAAGTACCGTTAAAATCCTGGTAGCCGGCATTGTACCCGAGTGCAGATGAGTATCGGCCAGTCGTCAGGCCATTGAGCGTATTGACGCCGATGCTGGCATTTGACGAACCGGTTGTGAGATTTGTTTGTGCATTGTACCCGACTGCGGCGTTATTGCCGCCAGTCGTATTTGACTTGAGACTATTGTGCCCAACTGCGGTATTGTTTGCGCCGGTCGTGTTGCCATTTAGCGCGTTTACTCCCGTCGCGGTATTGTTTGCGCCGGTCGTGTTACTCTGTAGGCTACCAGTACCAAGGGCTGAGTTTTGATTCCCGGTCGTATTCGAGTTCAGGCTGTTTTGGCCAAAACTCGAGTTATTTGAACCTGTCACGTTGCTCGAGAGGCTATACGCGCCGAACGACGAGTTATACTGGCCGCTCACAAGACTCGACGCGCTGTTGTAACCGTAAGCGGTATTTTGAGATCCGGATGCATAACTAGCACCGCTATTTGTGCCCATAAACATATTGGAGACATTGCTCCCTGCCCGAACCTCTATACTGGTTGCCCCACTGGCATTTTGCACTACTTGCACAGCGCTGTTCGCACCGGTCAGCTGCTTAATAGAAATACCTGTAATCGTTCCTGTCCAGTTGGTCGACGGAGCAAATGTCAGCCCGACTGCCGACGCCGTGCTAAATCCGTACGTATAGGTGCCTGAACAGTTAACACCGGTGAGTACTTTCGTCGCGCTCCCACCGACCGATACCGTCAACGTATCCGTCACTGCCCCGCAGGTGCCGCTGAGTGCGAAAGTCACAAGGTACGTAGAGCTTGGGGCAATACTGACGTTATTGTTGACGAGTGACGAAGTATTGCCGGTGTTATGTGTCACGTTAACCGTCGCAACTGTCCAGCCGGTCGTCGTCCAGCCGGTCGTGAAGTCACCGCTGTAAAGTTCAGCACCCAATGTTTTTGCATCAGCTCCCGACCGAACAATCACCGCGCTGTTTTGGGTATCAGCAGTAAAAAGCGATGTGCCACTGGCGTTTTGCACTTGAAAGGCCGTCGAACTCGTTGCTTTTACCAACTGTGTTCCTGTCCACGTATTGTTGCCCGACGCCTGCGCAAACGCACTGCTATCGAGCCCATCAAGCGTGTCGCTGTTGAAAGCATAGACGCTGGAACCAAATTGGCTACGTGGTGATAGCACTTCGGCCCCCACGGTCACTTCCATGTACATGGCCGTATTGGCCGCTACCGCTGCCTGCAAGGACGCCGATGAACCAGCAACGGCCGTACCGTCGCCGACGAGAACACTGAATAAGCCGTTGGTCACTGTTACCGCGTTACTATTTGCGGCTGTTCGAGTTTCACCCCATACGAACGTCCCGCCAGTTACGGCCGTATATAGCTTGAACTGCATATCGTATGTGCCTGTCAGCGCCGTGCCCGCTACATTGGTCAAACGGCCTTGAAAACTCATCTTATACGGAACACTCTGCACAGCAAAAACAAGAGAAGGTGTCGCGGACAGAGCAATGCACAGCATCGCAACAGATGCTGTTACAAACCGCAACGTCCTGGTGACCCACACGCGCATACCGAGGTATACTCCTTATAAATGTTTGTTTGACCCTTCGGCTTCTCTCGAGGTAGGGTACGGTTACATGATACTGCTCATGGTTCGAAAAATCAAGCGCTTCAGCTCTGTTTGCGAGTAGCTCGGCGCAGCTTTTTTCGTGTCACTACAAATCGCCACACCGCTGCGCCTCCAGCAACCAGGACAATGGGCAATAACCACCGCCAAAACCCCGTCGCAACGAGGCTATAGGTGGTGTGCCGAGACGATCCGACCGCGGCCGTAATTGCGACAATTCCAACAAAACTCCCCTGTTTTTTGTATGTAATGGCGCGGGACCGCCCGGCAAATAACAACGGACCCTGTACACTGTCACTGCCAAATGGCCAAGTAGTCACGTCAATGCGAGGAGAAAATCCGGTAGTGCCTTCAGCTTTTGAAGTATTTTTAACAACGAAATCCGCTTGAAGCACATCTTTCGTCTGTAACAAGGGTGCGTTAAGGCTTTCAACTAGTGCATGGTGAGCGCTCGGGGTGCCGTTTTGGATAAGCAGGAGGCTACCCACACGCACTGCCTGCGACGCAGCCCCCTGCACAGGCGCGGCCGTAGCAAACACGGCAGCAAACATATCGCCCGAAGGCAGTTTCGTCCCATCAATGATGAAAGCCAGGTGAAGCGTTTCGCGAGCGCCCAGCACGATATCGGCATAGTCAAGTAAAATGCCCGCACGCACCCGTTCGTCATCGTAAAACTGAAGGTCACCGTTGTTATTCACCTGTCTGAACGCCTCGACCGATAGTGACACGCGCGTTGGTGATGCTGATGGATTTGTTACATCGACAAATCCTTTTTTCTTTTCTCCGCTCGCAAGCACTACGTCATACCGCAGAGGACTTATTTTGAGAGTCTGCCCGGCCTTGGCCGTCGGAGACGTGGCCCCAAATAAAATAAGCAGCACCGCAAGTGCCAAGGCGTATCTCACGGCGTAATTGTCCCGGTAAGGGTCACGATGTTTGTGTACGGTGTTGCCGATCCCGCCTGCAACACAGCCACATCAGCACGAAGTCGCATCGTAACATAGTCGTCGGCGCTCTGCTGACCAGTCCGTGTGTAACATGTCGTCGACATACTCGGAAACGCGGCGTAACTGTTCCCGCTGTTCCAGATACCCGGTATAGCCGTTGCATTAGTCGCCGACAATGTAAAACCAAGCCCCTTGGTCGTACCTTCCGTCCAGACTACTGGCGCTGCAATAGTACCGGACACGGACGGAATAGTGTATGCGCCGCTTGTTAAGTCATGGTTTTGATTGACCGCTAGTGTGTATCCCCCTGCATCAGTTTGGACAACCACATCCGCAAGTGCTGCCTTTGATACACCGGCCACGATATTGCCGAGCGTGACACCGGTTGGCACACCAGCATTTTGCGCGTCATACTCAGCCTTGACCTCCTCGTCAGTAAGCGCCCGGTTGAACAGCTTAACTTGATCAAGCAGGCCATTCCATCTGCGATTGCTCAGGCCATTAAAATCCCCAAAGTAAAGGTTGCCGCTACTATTGAGCAGCGCAGTAGGCAGTGTTCCCGTCACCGTCGTTGCCTGTTTCACCCCATCAACATAGATTGCGACCCGATCGCTCGCTGCGAGTGTCCCATCAAACACGAGGACAACGTGATGCCAAACTCCAGAAGTCCACGAGCTTGCCCCCGTATCGACGTAGTTATTTCCTGGGTCATTTGTCGCATTGCCGATGAATACCCGGATGGTGCCCGCCGAATTTCCCACACCGATCGACCAGCCAGCGCTCACCGGTGAACCACCGGTATAGTCCCAGTGGGTCGCCATGGCCCTGTTGGTCCCCGTACTACTTTGGTTGGCCCAAAGCTCAATTGTTGCATAGGTTCCGCTTGGAAGCACCGCGTTGTCCAGCACGCGTACATCATCATTCGTGACGTCTACCGCGCCGCCTATTTTGCCGGTTGCCCACGTCGCACCACTCTGGAGTAGGCCGGTGTTCGCCGTGATCCCTTCGTCATAGGCATACTGCCCGTTGTTTTCGTCAAATGGCCAGTAGCCAACCTGTCCGCTCGGCTGTACTGCAAGTGTCATACTCTTGTCGAGCTGAGCGACATATCCCATGCCCATTTTGTAGCTACCCGAGGCGCCGCTCCCGATCACGTTTTCACCGTAACTACTCGTCATTTTGTAGGTGGATGATGACGCATTGCCTCCACCGTTGTTATTTGCAACACTGGCATCAATGACATAACTTGCCGACGAGAACCGGTCAGCCGACACAAGTGCATAGGGCACCGTGATAGCAACAAGCGTCAGTATCGTCAGGCCCGTCACCTTTTCCCATCTAGCCATAAGTATTGTTAGTATACCACTGCTACTATCACTAGAGGAAGCAAAGAACCGCGACGAGCAGACCAAGCCCAAGAAAGCGTATCCACAGTAGCGGACGGTGGCGCAGAAAGGCCGGCAAGGGGTGCACCCCCCAGCGCAACATACGGTACCGTACTATGCGGTAGAGCCACAGCACAGACCCTGCAAAGACAATGGAAGAGAGTGCGGCAAACACGAGGAGAAACCGCCACGCCATTACATTCATTTGGGGCGGCTCACCGGGGCGCAGGATATCGAGCAATACCAGTCCGTTGTAGAGCCATGGCAACAACGATACCTGCTCCTGTTTCGCGGCTATTGTGCTGTCGGCTGATATTTGCTCGAACGACTCTCTGCGTGTATTTGGTTGCCAGTCCCCGCCGGGCGCCCCCGAGCGAGCAGGCAAAGAGGCAGGTAGCGGTGGTATGACCGGTGGCGTGTAGATAAGCGTCAGCGAAGCTGTTGGACTCATGGTAGGAAACGGGCTTACGCCAACCAGTTGGACTGCGTGTACCCCTGAAGGGACAACCAGACCATAGCTAAAAGCCGATGTACCGAGTCCAAGCGGTATGGTGACCGTTAACACTCCGTCTACATAGATGAGTATCTGGTTCAAGTCTGTCGCGATCCCAGAAAGCACATATGGCACACTGCCCGTCGTGACAACCAGGCCATCGTCCAGCGACAGCGCCGGCACAATACTCCCGTCATTCACCATTACCTGCACTGTCGTATCATTTGTCAGAGCACCGCGCACCGGCACGGCAAAAGAGCCTGCGATCACGACCCCGCACAGTATGACGCCAAGACTATTTCTTGCGACGCCGCGCGGCAACAAAGGCATACAGCCCCCCTGCAACTATCGCGATACCTATGAGCAGCCACAGCCATACCGGAACTATGAGAACGTACCCCTGCTGAGACGTTGTCTTCCCGAGAAGCGTCACAGTTGTTTCGACTCTGTACAGCCCAAGCCACGATGCTTGTTCCCATACGGAGGCAGCCCTTCGTGGTTTCTTCGGAAGCACTGTGTACTGCTGAACATTGCTGTCATAGAGCTTTTTTCCGGCAACATTGTAGACCTTCATGGTCGCATTGGCATTATAGTACCCGTTACCCGTGTTCGTATAACGAAGGTGTGTCTTAAGCGGTGGCGTCGTCTGCAAAAATGGCGTATCAATACTGACATCGCCCTGGAGATTCAGGTCACCCTTTATATTGACATATATGGTCATGCCTACTCGTTTTTCCGTCATCACGCCGGAGGCCTGTTGTGTCGTGGGATCGACGACATTTTGGGCAAATATTACTCCGGTGTGCGCTCCCGGTGAAGCATCGGTTGGTATGCTCAGCGTAAATGGTATGTGAACCATCTTGCCACCGTCGAGGTGTCCAGTCGGCATCGAAATATGCACCCATTTATTGACATCCGCCATTGGGTCATTTGTCTCTAGAAAGGTGTCGTAATTTTCGCCGTCAATCCCAAGCTGATTTGGGTAGGTCGAAAAGCCATATGCCGACTGCCCGGAGTTAAAGACAATAAACTCATCCTGTACCGTCTGCCCGGGCGTAAGTTCATATGTTTTTACGACTGGCGACAGGGTGATGCTCATGGCATTTCCTGGAGCGGCGGTAGCGGTCGAGACAGTCGCCTGCACGAGAAGCAGGGTTCCGAAGAACCCTGCCAGAAAGCCCCATAGCTTTGTATTTCTTTTCACGGTGGTTATGATTATAACCGAGTCATCCAGCACCCGCAAGGTTACGGATTGGTCGCGGTATAGGTCACGATATCGGTGTACGTGCCGAGAGCTTTTGAAGTATCGACGTTGGCAGCGTACCAAACTGTTACTGTATCACCAGCTGTGGCAGCGGCATTGTTTTTTATGGTAAAACCAGAACCACTGGCAGGCATTCCTGCCCATTTAGATGTACTACTCGCCGTTGGGTTACTTGTCTCTGCCGAATACGTTGCGCTGAAGTTCCCAAGAGCCGGGATCCCAAAGCCCCAAGTATTCACTGCAAGCGCCAAGGGTGTAGTTGTGGTATTCGCGCTAGCGGCAATGTTGTTGCCGCTGTTGACTAGGGTCGTTGTGGAATCTTTGTCGGCAAGCTTTAACGTATAGCCCGTAGCGTAGTTCGTCGCGACGGTTATCGTTTCGTTATTACTCGAGACAACGCCACCCGTCGCCGGCACAAGCGTCATGGCTACCGTGCCTGTCCCACCCGATGTCACCGAGATGGATGAGCTAATTGTTGCACTCACGGTAGTATCAAGACTCACAGGGGTCGGACCAGACACAGCATAGGCCAACGGGGCGACGATCAGCCCACCGGCCGCTGCCGTCACGGTAACTGCACCGACCAAGGTTGATTTGACAGACTTTTTCATGGTGTTTGTTTCCTTTTTATACTTTGCGCTCATTTTCTCACAATGCTTATGCAAATACAAGTCCTATTTTTCAACCAACTTTTACCCCTGTGCACCACCGCCACTCACGCGCGTATGTCACCCCTACTCGCCGTATCGTAACAGAATAGCCTGCATGGTTTCGCCAAGCCTCCGAGTGTTATCAAACCGAAAATCCATCACGTCACCCAGTACCTCATGGTCAATCCGCCACGTGACGACGCGTCGTTCTTGACCGCCGTGGCCATTGATAACTGCCGTAAAACCATTGCGCTCAGCCATGAGCAGACCTTCTTCGCTCAGCCGCCCTTCGCGGCGAAGTTGCTCCACGCGGTAGTGGTAAGACGAACGCGTCTTTATGTCAACGCCAACCTGCTTCATCGTAGCTGGGTCGAGGACAAACATATCAATCCCAAACGCATCCTCACTACGTGTCGTCATTTCAACATGATACCCTTCCTGCTCCAGCCCCAAAAACACCGCAATCTCTCGACTGAGACCATGGACAATAGCGTGGTATTGCTCGTCAGAGAACATACGTGTCCCAGCCCGTTGGCACATGAGACCACACAGCGCGTGTATACGTTCAGCTGCTTGCGGAAGCAAGTCCGAAGGCAGAGCCAGCACGGCCGAATCAAAGGCATCGTTAAAATCAATCAGCTCATAGAGACGGTGGTCTTTGTTGTGATACCCATGCGGATGTTTGTCCATTTCCTCCTGAGCAACGGCCGCTCTCGGGGCCTGCAACGCCAGTGCATAAAGCCACGCCTCAGCTCGTTCTAACTGATCGGCTTGCTGCCTGTCCAAGCCAATGGCATGGCCGCGCGCTCCGTCTATGTAGGAATCGAGCTCGGTAAAGTCCTGGTGCTTGCGCCATGAGCGCTTCGAAATATCGAGCGTGCGCACACGCCGTTCAACCGAAGCAAACACCTCCAGCGACGTAACGACTGGTGGCAAGTCAACATGTTGTTGGCGCGACCGAAATCGCTGCCAGTGCCCACGAAACATACTTACTACTCTACCAGTTTCTCGGCTGCGAGACTACCTATATGCCCATCTCATCATGTCAGCCAACACTATGACTCCGGCATCCTGCTCGGCATCAGGGCGGGCAAAGTTAAGCCGCAAACATTCCCGTGCATGCGGCCATTTGCCCGTGTCTTGCCCAGGAAAAAAGTACTCGCCCGGAACCACGATAACCCCGCGTTGTTTGAGATAGTCGTACATATCCATCGAAGTTTTCCTCGCATCCTCGCACCATAGCCAGAAAAAATACGAGCCTTCATAGACATGTAGGCGCCACGGTATACCATCCGGAAGCTGCTCATGAAGCAACCGGCGCATCCGCTCCGCTCGCTCAAAATAGTACGGACGAATATACCGCTCGCTGAGGCGTTGTAGTTCACCGTTTTCGAGAAGCGGTGCAACAACATACTGACCAAAACTTGGGCTCGCCAAATTCAATATGGCGTTCGCGGAGGACAGCGCCCGCATCAGCTCAGGCGGCCCAACAAACACGCCAACGCGCGACGATGGCAGGCCAACTTTCGACAGGCTAAAACTGAGTACAGTATTGTTATTCCACGGCAGCGTCGCCGAAACGTTCATAACCCCTGGAAATGGAAGTCCATACGCATTGTCGATGATAAGCGGCACCCCTGCGGCCGCTGCCCTGTCTGAAAGCAGACACATTTCCTCATCGGTCAACACATTCCCCGATGGGTTCGTCGGACGTGACACGCAGAGCGCTGCAATCGTCTCATCCACCGTCAATCGGTTGAGATCCACACGGTACTTAAACTCGTGCGCACCGCGTTTTTCTATAGCGGGACGAATCGATACAAACCCATCCGGCTCGACTACCTGATCAACATACCCGATGTACTCCGGTACTAGCGGGAGCATAATGCGCCGTTTTATCCCTCCCGTTTGACCCGCCAGTAAATTAAACAACATGAAGAACCCGCTCTGCGAACCAGGAGTAATGGCGATATTGTCAGCAGTAATCCCCCACGAGTAGGTGTCGTTAAAAAAGTGCAGAGCGGCTCTTATGAACCCTTCATATCCCTGTGGGGTATCATAGTTACCGAGCATCGCAGCCAGCTGTAGCGGATCATCCACAATTGCCCGTAGCGACTGTTCGTACGCAGCAGTCACCTCAGGTATGTGCGCCGGTGTCCCGCCGCCAAACATTGCTTGAGGTGCTCCAGACGACAGCGCTTGGCCAAGGTCATCCATCAGCCGGAGTATCCCCGCATCTTGTGACAACTTCTTCCCAGTATCTGATAGTTTCATTGTTCTACTGTACTGCGTTCGTCCGGTAGGTTCAACTCCATGCATGAGAGCTACTCTACTGACTTCGTTGTACGAAAAACAACACGACTGTACATGACGTAGTTCCAGACGAGCGATACGCCCGTCGCAACCAGCTTTGCACCGAGTGAAGCAAAATAGGGATCGATATTTGAATGAGCGAGCAACGCGCTCACCGCCACAATAACCAATGGTTGCAGTACCCATAGTCCAAACAGTGTGACGGCAAAAAATATCACCACACGCCGGCGACCCGCCTGACCTTTGGCGCGAAAGGTAAAGTCGCGATTAAGAACATAGCTCACCGACATCGCCACCGCTGTTGAAGCGTAGTTTGCAGCAATAGCCTGCACCCCAACCTTCGTCAAAAACGCAAATAAACCAACGTCAAGTCCGGTATTGATCAGCCCGACCGTTACGAACCGTAGTTTTTCACGAAGTCTTTCGTTCATTGTCTTCACTTGTTTCCTTGACATAGTAGGCGGGGCGGCCTTTGGTTTCGTTAAATATCCGCCCAACATACTCGCCGATAATCCCGAGTGACAGCAGCTGCACGCCGCCTAGAAACAGCACAACCGCCATGATCGACGCGTAACCCGACCCCACCGCCACACCAAACAGCGGCCGAACGAGCAGATATGCAATATAGATAGCTGCTCCGACTGAGGTAACGATCCCGAGCAAGGACGCAATGCGCAGCGGGGCTGTCGTAAATGATAAAATGCCCTCTATCGCGAGTTCGGTCAGTTTCCAGTAGTTCCATTTGGTTGTGCCAGCGGCCCTCGGGTCGCGGTCGTAGAGAATTTCCTTTTTGTTAAATCCAACCCAGCTAAACATACCCTTGGTATACCGCTGTGTTTCACGCATAGCCACAATCGCCTCGACCAAGCGGCGACTCAGCAAACGAAAATCGCCGGTGTTCCGCTGAATAGGCACACGTGTCAGCCGCTGCAACACTGCATAGAACCCGGTTGAAGTAAGTTTCTTTAGCCACGATTCTCCCTGACGGCTCCGACGCTTGGCGTACACATCGTCATACCCCTCCTCCCACAGCCTTAGCATCTCTGGGATAAGCTCCGGTGGATCCTGAAGGTCGGCGTCAATGATAACTGTCGCGGCATAACGCTGGGTGTAGTCAAACCCGGCAAGCATAGCGGCTTCTTTGCCAAAGTTACGCGACAGACTGATGTACTGTACGCAATCATCCTTTTTCGCAAGCCGACGAAGTTCAGGCAGGGTTTCATCATGACTGCCATCATCGACGAAACAGAACGTCACGTTATATGTTGCTCCGACCGTATCGCCCAGCAAACGCAAACGTTCGTAGAGCGGGCCAAGCACTTCTTCTTCATTATAGGCCGGTATGAGCACCGCCACAGTTTTTTTTGCCATACTACTCCGTTTCTTTGTACGTATTATACCTTTCCTTGTCGCTCCCTGACCAGTCCGTTCTCAGCCATGACTTGCTATACTAAAATGCACCATGTCAAAACCCGTCAACCATGCCCCAGGGAGAATCATCACACTCGACTACCTGCGTGGGTTTTTCATCGCCGTTATCGTCGTGGATCATTTGTGGCGGTGGCCAAATGTGTTTCAGTTTCTTACCGGCCGCGGCGAACTGTGGGTCAGTGCCGCCGAAGGATTTGTGATCATGTCAGGACTCCTCGTGGGGTACATTCACGGGTTCAAAAAGCGTTCACGACCGCTTGGTCCAATCGCAAAACATTTGATGCTTCGCGGCGTCATGCTGTACATGTGGATGTTCATCACGACCTGCGCCGTTGTAGCTGCAACCTGGTATCTACCATTTCGCGGTGCAATGTCGTATATCCCGGTGGCAACCGGTGACTGGTCCGAACTACTGCACCAAATACTGCGCCTTGACTATGTTCATTCGCTCACGCATTTCCTCTATATTTATGCTATTTTGCTCGTTATCGCTCCGCTCGTTATATGGCTGCTACGACGCGGTAAATGGCCGCTCGTCATTGTTGGGTCGCTTATGGGCTGGCTGGCAGGGTCACTCCTACGCATCGAGTGGCTTCAGTGGCAGACCGCTTTTTTCCTGCCAGCAACGTTTGGTTACTCGCTCGAAACCTTCCTGAGGTGGTTTCAGCATCTACCGCGCCACACGAGGCGGGCGCTGCGGGTAGTATCGGGTGGTGTATTCGTTGCCCTATTTGTGACAGCATCGGTGATTATTTTGCCAAACACACCGGGTACTCACGCCGAATCCTTCTTTACGAGAGACCCGCTTGCAATTCAAACGATTGCCCTGTCCTTTGTGTGGTTCGGGGGGCTTTGTAGTATTGTGAGCGCACTGCTCCGTTTCACTTTCGTACAACAGACCCTCGGCTGGCTACTGCCGACGCTTGGGGAACGTTCCCTCACCGCCTACATTGTTCATATCGTACCGCTTCTGGCTATTCAACTCTGTTTTGCCTCATCAGACAACTTCCTTATGAATTCTGTGCTCGCGGCAATTGCGGTCGTCAGCACATGGACAATACTGAAAATACCGGGGATTAACCGCGTTATTCCGCGCTGAGTTTTTCGAGCCGCATATCTGATCCGCTCACTACTATGCTTGACCCATACCCAGCGGGCAATGCCAGCTTTGACTCCCCGTAGTGAGCGTAATATATGATGCTCGACAGTGCTGGAATCTGCTCGTTCTTGATCTGCATGACACTGTGGTTGTATGGTGCGTACCCGCCCTTTAAGTCATTCCATGACGCCTGAAAATACACTGGACAACGCCCCTCCACATAATATTGTAATTCGGTAGCGACATACGGATCAGCCGCCATTACCACGCCCCCGCGGCGACAATCAAGCCTGCTCGCCACTTCGCGTACGTTTGGTGTTTGCATACGTTGAAAGTTAAAGTTACCCGTCGCGGCAAGCGTTATCACACCCAGGCACGACGCTGCCAGTACCACTCCATATGCCTTCGCCGCTCGTCGCGGATACCGGCGTGACACAACCGCCGCGAGGAGACTAACAGACATAGCAAAACCGAGGGCAACATGCGACAGATACCGTTCAACGTAGAGTGGCTTCAGTAGACAGACCAGTGTCAGTACAGCAACCGGCAGCCATAGGTACATCAGCACAAGCCACCCATCATGCCGCACCAACGCCTTTTGCCAGCCCCACACCGCAAGTGAGACTAACGCTGCAAGAACGGCAAGCACGACCAGTGATACCGTGGCATTTAGCCCCCACACCGGCTGATATACCGTGTTAAAGGTCACAATACTAAGCATGTTCTCCAGGGTCATGGGCTGTGAGATAGGAGCAAGCGAGCCATTTGTCATTTGAACAACAACGGTTGGGAGTTGTGGCAAAAATAACACTATGCTTCCTGCATACGCTTTGAGCCAAGGTACTCGCCACGACAAGTTACCTGCTCGCCTGTCTGAGAGCAGCAGCCATACGGCATGAGCCAGCCAGAGATATGCAAGGTTATAGAGCGTTGCCATGCCTACCGCCACGAGCACAGCATAGAGCACCCACCAACGGGCACCATCGCCCCCCCGGGCTTTCACCATAACGCAGGTTGCGGCAATCCCGATAAGACTGGCTAAACTATACATTCGTATTTCAAACCCATAGCGCATGAGCAGCGGCGATACAGCGAGCAGCCCGAGCGTTAACAGGCCGGCACGCACCCCAAAGCGACGACGCATAAACAGACTTGTAAGAGCGAGACTTCCGCCATAAGCCAGCACGCTCAGAAGCCGAAGCGCCATTTCACCCGACCCAAACAACCCCATCCAGCCATGCAGCAGGAGGTAGTACAGTGGCGGGTGCGTGTCGGCCGCCACCAGCCGTAACAGTTCCGGTATAGGCTGTTTTGCTACAAGCACGCTATAGGCTTCGTCAAACCACACACTCTGTTGCAAGCCGACGGTGAGGCATGTAACAGCTGCGGCCAAAACGCCGCCAGCAACGATCCAGCCAAAATGACGTCGTGCAAAATGTTCCATTTTTTTCATCACACTCATTCGCCTTAGTATACCAAACCTATCCAAGAATGATACGCGCCTCAGCCTCAAACTGCGTGTACGTTTTGTACACAATGCCTCGCATTCCGAGTACTTCTGCCGCATCGACATTTCTCGCCTGGTCATCGACAAACAGACACTCCTTGGGCAGCGTGCCTAGCCGCTCAGCCGCAATAACATACGCCTTTGGATCCGGCTTTGCTACTTCTATCTCACAACTCAGTACCACACTATCAAACAACGCTAACTGCTGCCGGGAAAAAATGTGTTCAAGACGTCCGGCCGATATATTTGACAACACCCCAAAACGGTACTGGCTCTTATGGTGCTGTATAAAGTCAAACAGGGCCTTGTCAGGATAGTTATGATACAGGTACTGACGTATCGCCGCCGGTGCCTCACCAGAGAGCTCAGCTACCGTCGTCAAAAAATCATCGGCCGACATATACCCCAAACTCACTGCTTTCATAGCATCATTTACCTGCGTCGATCGTTGCTGGTCATGCCCAAAATGTTTCGCCCGAAAGTGTCGCCACCCCTCACTCGCCAGCACCCCAAAACAGTCAAAGATTATGGTCTTGATCACACGATGTCCTTCACCATACGTAAAGCGTTGACAATGTATTTCTGGACTTCTTCGTCTGGTTGATTCTCGATCCAGAAGCAAGAATACTCATCGTTGCCTCGTATGGATCGACAGGTAAGCCCAGGTCTTTCGTATCGTTTTCTGTAAGGAGAATTTTTTTCACGATACCGGGATTCCCGGTACGATAAACCAATACCGCAAATCCCGTTACTTATGCTTCACCCCAGTTTTTGCCGCTACTTGTGTCAACTTTCAGCTTTATACCGAGTTCGGGGTAGATGTTTTCCATGCACTCACGCAATATCTCTTTCACCTTCTGCTCATTTTCTGCGGGGCATTCAACAAGAATTGAGTCATGGATTTGCAGTACCTGCACGCCAAATCCGTCGATCTCTTGTTCGACTCTCAGCATGGCCATTTTCATGAGATCTGCCTCTGTACCTTGTATAGGCATATTTGCCGCTTGACGCTCGGCGCCGGAACGAACCATAAAGTTGCTCGATTTTACATCGGGAGTTGGTCGTCTGCGTCCAAAATATGTTTCGACATAGCCATCGCTTTTCGCTTTTTCAATAGTCGCGTCAATGTATTTGCGAATCGGCAGCCGCAGGCGAAAATACTCGTCGATAAATTGCCTGGCCTCCATAAAACTCATACCAGTGGCGCTTGCAAGGCCATGCGGGCTCATGCCATAGAGCACCCCGAAATTAATCACTTTTGCGTCACGACGCTGGTTTTTGTCAACCTGGTCGATAGGGATACCATAGACATCGGCCGCGGTTTTAGCATGGATGTCGATGCCGGCGTTAAAGTCCTCAATCATCTGCTTGTCTCCGGCGAGCACCGCCGCCAGTCGCAGTTCAAACTGACTGTAGTCAGCGCTCACAAATACGTTTCCAGGCGCCGGCACAAACGCCTCTCGAATTTTTTTGCCAAGATCGCTTCGTACCGGAATATTTTGTAGGTTCGGGTCGGTACTGCTCAACCGCCCCGTCGCCGCGACATCCTGGTTAAAGGTCGTGTGCAGACGCGAATGATCATCGACTAGTTTTGGAAGTGCTTCGACATAGGTATTTTGCAGCTTTGTCAGTTCGCGGAACTTTTCAATAAGTTCAACTATCGGATGCAGCCCACGCAGCTTGTCCAGTTCCTTCTGGCCTGTCGAGTAGCCAGTTTTCCCTTTTTTGATACCCAGCGTTGGCAGCGCCAGCCTCACAAACAATACTTCACTCAACTGCATAGGTGATGCAATGTTGAACTCCTGGCCCACCAAACTAAACATGGCCTGCTCGGTGTCTTTAATCTCTTGCGTCAACGATCGGTTCATTTCGCCGAGGAACGCCGTATCAAGGATGATGCCGCGGTACTCCATCCGTGCCAGTACTGGTATGAGCGGAAAATCAACGTCAAACGCAATACTCTTAAGCTTTGGTAGTTTCTGAAATTCTGCCATTTGCTCTTCGTACAATGTCCACACGGCCGCCACGGCTTGCGCTGGGTTCCCAGCATTGATGCCAGTCATGTCCTCAAGACCACGCGATTTCCTAAGCGGATCAAGGAGGAAAGCGGCGTGTCGGGTGTCATACACACTCGCCGGTAGTCGAGTACCGGCATTTATCAGTAGACGCATAAAAAATGTATTGGCACCATGCACAACGATCGAACCAAGTTTCAGTTTCCCATACTCCTCGAGGGTCACTTTGGCCATTTCCGATTTATTAGGCGACACGTAGAAATCGTCATTGAGTTGATGCACGACGACCTTTTCGGCCATGGTGAGTAGTGTAGAAAATTCTTTCGTAACATTAACGAGTTTTGCCGGCTCAATACTCGCCAGTTCCGGCATATCAACAGGTGCATCGCTACGCATGTTGGCCGGCAGAGCACGGAGCAGGCTGCGAAACTCAAGCCTCGTCAGCATTGTTTTCAACTT
>JBDHUL010000002.1:0-56588 GCA_039812985.1 Saccharimonadaceae bacterium (SeqCode) | reverse complement strand
TATGGCGGCCAAACCATTGTCATGGGTGGCATTGAGGTAGATACAAGGAGGCTCCGCCTCCAGGTTATCCCAGACACCGAGCAGGATAGTATTGAGCTGTTCTTGCAGTCCTGGGTAGACCATAGTAGCCATCTCATCACCGATGCCCATCCGAGCTACAATGGCGTGGAGTGGCTTGGGTACAGCCGAGAGGCCTACAATCATAGTGAGGGACACTTTGGCATGAGCAACCATATTGAATGTATCTGGAGCGCCATGAAGCGGCACCTCAGGAAACTCTATGGCTGCGTCCCCACCACATACCGTACAAGCTTCCTTAAGGAATGGGAAGCCAGGCATAACCAGCGGAGCCTCTTCGAGTCTCCGCTAAACTACCTACGTGCTACGGTTGTTCCGGATTAGTTGACGGAATCAATCACAGGACATCACTCGTTCACTAAACGAACAAAGCTTAAGCTTGTCCCATCGTTGCTTCGAACACTTACCCTTTACTCTGAGACATCGATAAGATGCTTGAACGCTTTATCGAGGCGCCGTCCGGCAAGATTGACCCGCTCAGCAGAGATGCTCAAATCGTTCAAGCTTTTTACCATAACCGCAAAATCAGAGCAAAATAGCCCGATGTCTTTCATGATCATATGGAAATTATCACCCTGTACTTTGATAATTGGGTGTGCATAAGCCTTGTCATCTGCCTGGTTATTCTTGAGCTGATACAGCTTATTGGAGTTTTCGTTATCGTCGTGGACAAGAACATCGAAAGTACGTCGCGCATAACCATCACTCGGCCACTGTCCATGAGGGTATTTGTAGTTGTCTTCGCGTTCAAATGCAGTGCGGATAAACTTCCTGTCAAATGTCTCATCGCTGAGTGTTTGCAACCGTACATAGCCAACAACCAGCGTTTCAAAAAGCATCCCTCGCGCCTTCCTGGCGAAGCGTAAACATCGTCTGAACGTCATAAATCTGTTACTATCAGACCATGCAAAAGCGATTTTTGGGCAACTATAGAGGCGAGGCCGTGTCGCTCGTCATCGAAAAACTGCCTAAAAACACGCGTCTTGAGGTCGTTGATCATGGCCAAGACAATCTAGTGATTATCGCCGGAGACTTCGTCTACCGTTTTCCTCGGAGCGAAGCCGTGTGGCAGCGTGCTAGCCTTGAGCACTTTGTGCTTCAACAACTGCGAAACTACCCCGAGTTACCCGTCCCACAGCTGCAACGTGTCAGCGAAACACCGGCCTATATCGTTGCTAAAACACTGCCCGGTTCCATACTTGAACCGCTGTCAATTCGAAGCCTTGCGCATGACGTCCAGCGGCACATAGGCGAACAAATTGGCACATTTGCCGCTACGTTTCACTCCCTGTTTCAGCCAACCGACATCCGACCGCTTCTCAACGAACCCAACCCTCAGCACTGGTACGCAACGTACCTGAAAAATGTCCTCGAGAGTGCACAGGGTACAGCGTACAGCGACCTCGCTCAGTGGGTAGTGAATGAGTGGCCACACCATGACCACAGCGAGACCACTGTCATCCATGATGACCTGCATCCTCACAACCTATTATTCAACGACCAATACGTTCTCACGGGAGTACTTGACTTTGCCGATGTTAACCTCGGCAATCCCGAGCAGGACCTACGCTATACCTACTGGATGGGAGACATTATTCTCGGTGCAGCAGCCGATGCCTATGAAAGATGTGCTGGTCGAGCTATTGACCGCGAACTTATTGAACTGTGTGCCGTGTCGCAGGAACTCAGCGGGCTGTACGACCCAAGACGCGCCTACATGCACGAACGCGCCAGAGCCAACCTACAACGTCGCTTTTCGTTCAATCTTCCCGAGCTGCAAAGGGATAAAAAGAAAAAGGAGTAGTCATATGACAAAGCTACGCGGCGTCAACCTGGGTGGATGGCTCGTCCTTGAGAAATGGATCACACCGACATTATTTGACGGTTTTGCGGCCGAGGACGAATATGACTTCGTCCAACAGAAGGAAGCAAAAAAGCGCCTCGAACGCCACTGGAAAACGTTTATCACCGAAGCAGACCTTGCCTGGTTGGCAGACCATGGTGTCAATGCACTTCGCATACCAGTCGGATACTGGATATTTGGTGACGAGCCGCCATTTTTTGGCGCTATACACCACCTCGACCGCATTATGAATCTTGCGGCCGCGCACCACCTCAACGTATTATTGTGCCTTCACGCCGCGCCAGGTTCGCAAAATGGATTTCAGCACAGCGGAGACAAGGGCAGGGCACGCTGGCACACGAACCGCCGCTACCAGCAAAAAACGTTACGCGTCCTCGAACGCCTGGTCGAACGATACCGATCACACCCGGCACTGTGGGGCATCGAGCTACTCAATGAACCTCGCCTCGGGTTATTTCAAAAAACACTTCGGCTTTTCTATGCCACCGCCTACCGCAACCTCTCGAAGAAAACGCGGGTAGTATTTTCCGACGCTTTCACGCCGCGCCTCATGTCCGGAGCACTACCCAAGGACGCGTATCTCGACGTCCACTGGTACCATTTTGGGTGGATCTGGCACTGGCTCCTCCCTGTAAGCTGGTACAATACACTGCTGCAAAAACGACCTCGGCTCATTCGCCGTCTTCAACGTCGCAATCCGGTACTCGTCGGCGAGTGGAGTATCGTGCTTTCGACCCACGCTCTCAGGCGCTATCCAAAAAACCTTCACGAAGCCATGATGGATGACAACGGCCGCCGACAACTCGCTGTTTACGCCTCGGCTGACGGCTGGTTCTACTGGACGTATAAAACCGAAGGGCGCGGTCTGTGGAATTTCCGTTCTCTCATCGAAGACGGACGTCTCGTATTGCGCTAAGGGCTAACACTGTTTTTTGCTATACTGAGGTACATAGCCGTGCAATTTCATACAAAAACACCCGAACAAACACTCCGCGATTTACAGGCCACCAATCATGGCCTTTCTGCGAGCGAGGCCGCTGAGCGACTACAGCAATACGGCCCAAACCAGCTTACACTCCGCGGCGAGCCGCTATGGAAAAAAATACTCGAGCCATTTGCAAATATTTTCATGGCCGTTCTGTTCCTGGCGGCAGTCGTGAGCCTGTGGCACCACGCCCTGTTCGACGCGCTTATCATCGGAGGTATTATGTTGGCAAATGCCAGTATTTACTACGTTCAGCGATTTTCAACCGAACGGGTGCTTCGAGCCCTAAGGAAACACGACAAGCTACTCGTTGATACAAAGCGCGACGGCCGCCAGGTGCGACTTGACGCGGCCGCCCTCGTGCCCGGTGATATCATCCTCCTGGAAGAAGGGGAGAAGATCCCCGCTGATTGCCGGGTTATCGAAGCAGCGTCACTTCGCCTCGACGAATCACAACTGACGGGCGAATCGTTGCCTATCGACAAACAAGCCGACCCCGTCGAAGACGGCGCCGAGCTGTACGAACGAACAAATATGCTCTACCAGGGCTCATTCGTCATTGGGGGCCGCGCCGTCGCCGTCGTCACCGACACTGGAAACTCTACCGAGTTCGGGAAACTTGCCTCGCTGTCGGTTGCCCCAGATGAACCGAGTCCCGTTGAACGACGCATCAATGCCCTCATTGCCGCACTCGTCCGCGTCATCGCCTGCATCGCCGCCGCTGCATTTTTACTTGCGCTGTACCGCGGCATGGATATTACCGAAGCTTTTCGTTATGTTCTTGCCCTCTCAGTCAGTGCCGTTCCCGAAAGCCTGCCTGTAGCCATCACTGTCGTTCTCGTCCTCGGTATGCGGCGTATGGCAAAGAAGAAAGCGCTCGTCAAATCACCAACTGCTATCGAAACCATTGGCATCGTCACAACTATTGCCAGCGACAAAACTGGGACACTTACTAAAAATCAGCTCACCGTCCAGGACCTATGGTCACCAGATGGGGAGCGAACGATACTTCCCGCACTGGCGTCATCAGTAACACCTCGCGTCGGGAAGACGCGCGACCCACTCGACCAGGCGATCGACAACTATCTGTCAACACTCAGGAAGGGCCACCGCAAACAAGCCGCACCGCCCCTACTCGTACTCCCGTTCGACCAAGCCATCGCCATGAGCGGCAATGTCTTTCACGACGGCGACAAGTTTTATCTCGCCGTCAAGGGAGCACCTGAACGCATACTTGACCAATGTCGGCTTACTCAAGCCGGCCGTGCCGCCGCCGAGAAAAGGCTCCACGCCTATACCCGCGACGGATTCCGCGTCATTGCGTTTGCCCATGCCAACCTCGCCACGCCCTGCAAGTCATTTGCAGCACTCCCCAAACACCTATCGTACACATTTGACGGGCTGGCTGCGATTGCTGATATTTTACGTCCCGAGGCCGCCGCTGCAGTGAAGAAAGCCCGCGCCGCCGGCGTCCGTGTGTATATGGTAACCGGCGACCACTTTCAAACCGCTTTTCATATCGCACGACAACTCGGTATCGCCGAACAGGAAGATGAAGTATTTGACTGCCGGCATATGACTGGACTAAGCGACGCGGCGCTTACTAAAGTCACTGAAACGACACGCGTATTTGCTCGAGTCATCCCTGAAAACAAACACCGCCTATTGACTATTTTGAACCAACAACAGGTGACTGCCATGACCGGAGACGGCGTGAATGATGTTCCAGCTCTCGTTGGCGCAAATGTTGGACTAGCCATGGGGGGCGGAGCGAGTATCGCCAAAGATGCAGGCGATATCATACTACTCGACAACAACTTCCGCTCCATTGTCGAGGCAGTACACGAGGGTCGAACTGTTCATGCCAACATCAAGCGCATGGTGGCTTATCTCCTTTCCACCAATGCTGGTGAAGTGTTGACTGCCCTCTGTTCGCTGGCGGCGGGAATACCCGTTCCAATCGTTCCTGTACAAATATTGTGGATCAACCTCGTCACCGATACGTGCATGGTCATACCGATTGGCCTCGAACCGGGTGAGCGCCATAACATGAACCGACCACCAAAACCGGCAAACGCACCGTTGTTTAGTCGTTTTTTTCTTGGACGGATTGCTGTCACCGCCGCAACAATGGCTACTCTAACGCTCGGTATATACCTATACTTTCTCGGTTCGCACGGTGTTGACTATGCCCGTACGATTGCGTTTCACGCTCTTGTTATTATGCAGTGGGCTAGCGCATTCAATGCCCGAAGCGACTACGAATCTCTATGGTTCCGACTTCGCCGCTTTAGCCCGGCATTCTATGTTGGACTGCTCGCCGCCGTTGGGCTGCAATGCACTGTCCTGTGGGGCGGGATGCATACTATTTTGCACACAGTGAGTGTTGACATGACAGACCTGCTCTTTGCGGGTGGCTGCGCATTTTTCCTACCGATTCTCGTCATCGAATGCCATAAATGGATCGGCCGGCACTTTTTCGGCAAAGGGCATGTGGTGCAGTCCACCTTCGCCGCAAAGGCCAGAACCTAATCCGCAATTCCCGGTGTCGGTGCTATACTGAGATATAATCAACACTCGATAAAAAGGAGCTGTCCATGTCTTCAAGTCCCCGCGGCGATACCGTAACAAATGCCACCCTGAACAAACTTCGTGCCGCCGTGCTTGGAGCAAACGACGGGATTGTCAGCATATCGAGCCTCGTCATGGGCGTCGCTGGCGCCGGAGCAGAATGGCACGCCATATTTATCGCCGGGTTAGCAGCTCTCGTGGCGGGCGCACTCAGCATGGCAGTAGGAGAGTACGTCTCCGTGAGTAGCCAGTCGGACGCCGAAAAGACCTTTATTGCCCGCGAGAAACAACTCCTCAAACATGACCCGGACGGCGAACTAGCGGAACTCGCCGCAGCCTACGTCGAACATGGGGTGAGCGAGAAAACCGCTCACGTCGTCGCCCGCGAACTCTCCGCAAAAAATGCCCTGAAAGCCCATTTGCGTATGCATTTTAACCTCGATGAGGACGATGTCAACAACCCCGTTCATGCAGCCGTGTCATCACTCCTCGCGTTTACCATAGGCGGAGCTGTCCCATTTCTCACCATTATCCTCGTTCCAGCCCAGGCGCGTATCTGGGCAACAACGATTGCCGTCGTCGCCGCGCTCATCTTTGTAGGCTACTTTAGCGCGACCGTCGGCGGGGCTAGCCGCCGACGTGCCATGATACGCGTCCTCGTGGGCGGACTCCTTGCCATGGGCATTACCTACGCCGTTGGTGTGCTTTTTGGTACCAGCGTTTCTTAGAAAAACGAAAAAAAATCTCAGCATTCGCTCAGGTATGTGATATACTATGTAAATGAAAACAGCCACGACCCCCTCGCGGCTGTTTTTTGTTTCTTACGCTTTTACGTTTTTGCGTTTAAAACACACGACTAGCAAATATCTTGTATACCACAATGCCCGCGCCAAGCACGGCGAGCAGTATTTCGAGCCCAACAGGGAAGTCCTGCATATTGAACAAAAGGGCAACAAGCCAGATTATCCCAAAAAATAACGCGGCTATACCCACCGTCAAGCCGCTCAGCCTGACATAACGGTTGTTGATAAATTGTTGCATATGCGTACTAGTATACCAGCCTCACTCGCGTCACGGCAACCAACCAGACCACTCTAACAGAAGTCGCAAAAACAAGTCCTGGGCGGCTAAAAACGCGCAAAAACAAGTCTAGTCGTCTCGTCCACACACTCGTACAATAGACGTTAGCTGAGTGAGTACTCTAGGCGCTTACGTCGCCCGGTTTCTACTCTCTAGCTTTTTTATACACCCTGAGAGAACGCCCCTGGCGTTCATAACAAACAACGGCCACCCGGCCCGAACATAGTGCCGACTCCACCTCTTGTCCAAACGGCATGGACGACATATTTTAGTTACCTTACAAGAAGGAGGGTTGTGTATGAACTGTATTTTTTCACGTCCAGTTGCTGTTACGGCGTTTCGTTTTACAAAAGAGTTCGAGGTCATACCGCGCCGTATCGAGCTTGACGGGGTAAGCTACGATTTGACAAACGAATACAGTATATTGCCGATGGATGGCGGATCGGCCGTCGATGTGAGTGATGGAACACGCTGGTTTCGGTTACTGTACTCAGCAAAAAATACCTGGCAGCTACTCCGCATCGCACCCTAGCCAAACCTGCCTTTGTCGCCTATAATTACCGTGAGCAGTATGAAAAAAACTGACCTTCCAATACTGGTATTCCATCGACGTATCGTCGGCGCAGCCTTTATTGTTATCGTTCTTAGCCTTGCGTGGTCGGTCACCGAGTTAATCGCGCCAAACGTCGCCAGCCTTTTGCCGCTCCCTCCTTTGTTTATCGCAGTTGGACTTACGGCTCTCTCTGGGATTATACTGTTTGTGAGTGTCCTCAAAAGCTATAGCCCGGCAGCGCAAACAAAAACACTGAGCGAGCTGGTGCATGAACTGTCGCAGGTCGAGAACAAATCAGAAATTGTCATCAACGCGATTGGCGACGGAGTGGTCGCCCTCGACAATAAAGGCATCGTCCAGCTTATTAACCCGGCGGCTCAGTCGATCATTGGCTGGGACAAACGAGATGCCGTTGACCTGGACTTTCGTTCCATTTTTAAACTTCAAACCGCCAAAGGCGAGCCTCTGCCGGAAGAACTCAGTCCGGTACAGCGCGTTCTCGGCGGCAACCCCACCATCACCACCGACGAGCTGACGCTACTGACCAACTCTGGGAAGAAAATGAATGTTTCACTGCTCGTGTCGCCACTCGGACAGTTTGGGAGCGGAGCCATAGTGGTATTCCGAGACATCACGAGCCAAATGTCCGAGAATCAACAAAAAGCCGAGTTTGTGAGTACCGCCAGCCACGAGATGAGAACGCCAGTCGCCGCCATAGAAGGTTACCTAGGTCTTGCGCTCAACCCAGCAACAGCCCAAGTTGATGACAAGGCGCGTGTCTATCTCACCAAGGCTCACGAGTCCGCCCAGCACCTCGGTCGTTTGTTCCAAGACCTCCTCGATGTTTCCAAAGCCGAAGACGGGCGCCTCAAAAGCGACCTTGAGGTCATAGAGCTGGTGGGATTTCTACGTGAAACAATCGCAACGCTGACTACGAGAGCAACTGACAAAGGCCTTCTGCTCGTCTATAAACCCGACGTCTCGGAAGACTCGCAAGTCGCTATACTCCCTATCTACCACATCGAAGCCGACCCCGACCACCTCCGCGAAGTGATGACGAACCTCATTGACAATGCCATCAAGTACACCAAAAGCGGAAGTGTGACGGTCGATATAAGCGGCACCACCGACACCGTCAAGATAGCGATAACCGACAGCGGTATCGGCATTGCCCGCGAAGATATCCCTCATCTTTTCCAAAAATTCTACCGTATCGATAACTCCGATACACGCGAGATCGGTGGCACGGGTCTCGGACTCTACCTCTGCCGCCGACTTGTTGAATCAATGAATGGGCGTATATGGGTCGAAAGCGAACAGGGAAGTGGATCGACTTTCTTCGTTGAACTCGGGCGTCTTTCCGAAGAAGAGGTCGCAAAGCGCGAGCACGCTAAGACACCGGCTACAGAGACAGCGTGAAAAACGTATGGATTTTTTAACCATGAGCACGTATAGTAGAATGGTATTATGACAAAGATTATGCTCGTCGAGGATGACAAGAGCCTCCGTGAAATATACGGTGTGCGGTTGCTGGCCGAAGGGTATGATATCGTCTCAGCCGGAGACGGTGAAGAAGCTTTAGCAATGACGATCAAGGAGCGACCCCAACTCATCATAAGTGACGTTATGATGCCAAAAGTCAGCGGTTATGACATGCTCGATATTCTTCGTTCAACCACCGAAACCAAAAATATCCGTGTTATCATGATGACCGCTCTCAGTTCTAATGAGCAGCAGAGTCGAGCCGAATCACTTGGTGCCGATCGTTATCTCGTCAAGTCTCAAGTTGGCATAGAGGACGTTGTTCGTGTTGTTCATGAGGTACTTGAGGACCTTCCCGGAACCTCGCTCACCACTCCTGCGCCTCCGGTCAATCCAGTCCCAATGCCAGCAGCTCCAGCCCCTACGTCATCCACACCGCATCCCACACCAGCCGCCACGACACCACTCCCGGCCCCAGGTACCGTCACTGGAACACCACAACTGAGTCAAACCCCTACAGCTCCCCGACCAAGTGGCGTACCTAAGCCAGCGTCTCTTAAAACCAGGGTGATCCAACCACTTAACGACCCGGGTTCGACCATCAACCTTAACGAGCTCCTCGACAAGGAACTGGCCAAAGAGGCTGGAATCGGTGACAATGAACGCCCTGTTGTCGCATCAGAGGAAGCCGAGCGAGCTGAACTCGCCGAGCAGCTTGCCGCTTTTACTCCCCCCGCTGAACCGACACCACTTGCACCTCCAACAGCCGCAACACCCGTTACCACTCCTGCGCCATCGCCACTCCCCATGCCGGGCGTTGGATTATCCCAACAGCCGCTCGCTCCGGCGCCAGTCCCCCCCGCTACAGCTCCGGTAACACCGAGTATTGCAACAAGTGCTCCCGTCCAACAACCCGCCGCTGTCGCAGCCATGCCTCCCATCACGACAGCCCCCGCTCCGGCGCCAGTACCCCCCATAGCACCAGTTACAACCCCAGTGGCTCAGACCCTAACCCCCGTACCGACTGCTCCGGTAGCCCAAGGAGCACCTCCTACGGCGGTAGCGCCCACGCCACCTGCCGTTCCACCGCTTCCACAAGTACCCAGCGTATAACACCACGCCCTCATAGAACGCCCTGGCAAATCGGACATTTTACAGTTTTTTATAAGGTATACTTATAGGTAGCTATGCGTATTAACAAATTTATCGCCCACGCCACAGGTCTGAGTCGGCGTGAGGCCGACAATGCTATTGCGTCTGGTCGTGTGTGCGTCAACGGCGCCCATGCCGCCATGGGCGCTCAGGTTGAACAAACCGACTCGGTGACGCTCGACAACAAACCCGTTGGTGAACAAACGGACTATACCTATCTCGCGCTTAACAAACCGGTCGGCTACCTTTGTTCCCGGCGTTCACAGGGGGGAATCCCGACCATTTATTCACTTTTGCCACCGCAATACCGTCTTCTGAAGGCGGTGGGGCGCCTCGACAAAGACAGCTCTGGCCTACTACTCCTCACCGACGATGGGGACTTCGCTCATCGTATGACCCACCCCAGTTTTCGTAAAGTGAAAATATACGAAGTCACTCTCGATACCCCACTTGAGCCGCTCCACCAGCAGATGATTTCCGACCATGGTGTCACGCTCGAAGACGGCGTCAGCCAATTCCTCGTCGCGAAGACCGAAAGATCGAACGATGCCGAGAAAGAGAGCGAAGAGCTAAGAGAGTCACAACGAGTGAACCTCACCACCTCTTTTCTCGATACCTCTATGACCTCACAGCAGCGAGGCCGGGGGGAGATGCAGCGAGCGCCGAATGGGGTGGTGGAAAGAAAAGACGGAGGCGAGGGTGAGCGCCCGGAAAACGAGGGGAATGGGAAAGGGGTAAACTCATACCAAGTCACCATGCACGAGGGTCGTAACCGCCAAATCCGCCGCACCTTCGCCGCCCTCGGCTACACCGTGACCCGCCTCCACCGTAGTGTTTTCGGACCCTACTCACTGGACGGCCTTCAGGACGGTCATTATAAACCTGTTTCAAAATAATACCGAAGTTTGTAAATAAACTCCACCTCTGTTATACTACATGCATATGTCAAAACTCCCCTATGTCGCCATCGTCGGTCAGACTAACGTCGGCAAAAGCAGCCTGTTCAACCGTCTCTACGGCTCGCAGGAGGCGATTGTAGCACGCGAAGCAGGAACAACCCGGGACAATGTCGTGCGGAGAGTAACCATCTTAGCAGACGATACAACAAAGTCTGACAGCCATACGAGCCAAAAGGCAAATACCCCCTCATCATTTTGGCTCATCGACACCGCTGGCCTCAAGCCCGCCGAAGACGAATTTGAAGCGAGTATCCAAGACCAAATAGCAGAAGCCACCGAAATCGCCGACGTTATACTCGTCGTTGTTGACGGCACACTATACCCCAGCGACGAAGACAGACGCATCGCCAAAACCGCCCTAAAAAGTAAAAAACCAGTCCTTTTAATCGTCAACAAAACGGACCTGAAGGGCAGCTTACCTGTCGAGGAATTTAAACGTCTCGGTATCAAAGATATCGTCCAAACCAGCGCCGAACACAACCGCGGCATTGCTAAACTCACCGACAAAATAGCCGCATTACTCCCCAGTATCACCTCTTCCAATCTGTTGAGCACACAGTCGTCCGATCTCAAAATTTCCCTTATCGGTCGTCCAAACGTGGGCAAAAGCAGTCTGTTTAATACGCTCGCCGGCAAGCAACAGGCCATCGTCGCAAATGTCGCTGGTACCACGAGAGACGTCAACCGCGTCAGTGTCCGCTACAAAGGCCAGGACGTCGAACTGCTCGATACCGCCGGCGTACGCCGCAGCGGCAAACAAGAACAAGGTATTGAAAAATTCAGCGTCCTGCGCACCCTTGCTGCCATCGATGAATCAGACGTTTGCCTGTTACTCATGGATGTCCACGAACTTAGTGCACATCTTGACCAAAAACTTGCTGGACTCATCAAAGAAGCGGGGAAGGGGCTGGTACTCGTCGTCACCAAATGGGACGATGCTGCGGAAAAAGACGCCTTTACCCGCGATGAGCTCGCCCCGCGCATATCGCGCGAGTTCGCCTTCGTGCCATGGGCACCGCTTATTTTTACCAGTTCTGTCACCGGTCAGAATGTCACCAAACTATTTGACCTCGCCGTTGATATCAAAAAACGGCGCGAACAGCAATTTAAAACGTCCGAACTCAACAAAATTCTCCAAACCTGCGTCATGAGACACCCGCCAGCAGGACTCAAAAATACCTTCCCCAAACTTCGCTACATGGTCCAAACTGACGTCGGCCCACCCTGGTTCGTTATTTTTGGCAGTAACCTAAAACTCCTTCACTGGAGCTACAAACGCTACCTCGAACGCAATATGCGCGACACATTTGACCTTATCGGAACGCCTATTATGTTTAGTTTCAGACAAGAAGAAAAAGAGAAGACTAGATAGTACCTTTATCAAGTAGTCCACATAGGCGTTCAAGCGCTTGCCGGGCGGGAGTTTCGCCGTCGCCTGCGTTGTCAAATGTCTCATACCTCTCTGGATTCCATATATCTGCCAACACTTCAAACGCCTCCTGCTCCTCCATCCATGCACAGGCATCTTCGGGCACGTGCTCGAGCCCCTCGCTTCCTCGAATCGCTCTTATTTTTAGGATTTTCTCAAGCGCAAACGACGCAAACCGCTCCCCAAATACTCGTTCAGTACCTCTTGGAATGACCGCTACGCGCCGTTCGGGGTAAAGCTTCTTCAGCGTATCATGTGCCGCCGCTTGTCGCGTATCAAGCCCCACGAGCGTCATAAACTGCCCCCAAGTCGGGTCAAGCATTGCCGCTTCCGTTTCTACCAGGACATGACGTCGCATCCTCTTCGGAATAAGCTTGTTTTCTCCAAATGACATACCCATCTTCGGGACAGCCATTGCCAACTTCTGATGGTTGATATACTTCGCGAGCACATTACTCGCAAATCCACACACCGAGCTCCTCAGTTCAAGCCCTTCCGCTCCACCACTAACATTACAGCGCAGCACCTCACTGAGCTGCGGCTCTATACGGACAATCTCAGCGTTAAGCCTTAGAAAAGACTCGCAAGCATTCATATATCTATTATGATAAAATATACTGTTTTTGTCAATAGTATACACTAAGAGTATGAACATCGTCATCGGACTCGGAAACCCCGAGAAAAAATATGATAAAACCCGACACAACGTCGGTTTTGCCTTGCTCGACGAATTTGCAACAAGTCAAGGGTTGCATTGGAAAGAACAGGCAAAGTTTCGGGCGTTTGTTGCAAAGCTTCCGTCAAACAGTCTGCTTATCAAGCCAACCACTTACTACAACCTTAGCGGGGAAACGGTGCGAGCAGTGGCAGACTTCTACAAAATACCCGCTGAAGATATTTTAGTCATCCACGATGACCATGCGTTGCCGTTTGGCACACTCAGAACTCGCAGCGGTGGTTCAGACGCTGGCAACAACGGTGTAAAATCCGTCAACGCCCACATGCCAGGGACGCGCCGCTTACGTGTTGGCACACATAGCGAACAACGTGCGGCCGTGGGCGACACGGACCATGTACTGTCGAAATTTTCTTCGTCGGAACAACAAGCATTAGCATTGTTGCAAAATAGTGTCAACAAAGTAATCAGCGATTTTATGGACGGAAAATTTGTTGCAACAACGTACCAACTAGACCCCAAGTAGCCTGATCACCACCCCAACCAGCACAATAGCGAGGACAAGAACAAACGCCTGCACAGTCCCCACGCGCCGAGGTTGCTCGTGGATGTCTGGGATGATATCGCTCGCTGCAATATAGATAAACAGTCCGCTCGTGAGCGCAAGCAGTTCTGCGAGTGGAATACGCACCGCGCTCCCCAGCAAGAACGTCAGGCTCGCGGCGACAAGCGTTCCCACCGCTGTGACCATATTTGCAAGCAGCACACGACGATCTTTCCACCCTCTCGAAAGTAGGATACCGAATGTACCGAGCTCTTTCGGTATCTCGTGTGCGCTCACGGCCAGTGTCGTAATAACGCCTGTTATAGGGTTTACCAAAAAGGCCGCTCCTATGGCTACGCCATCGATAATGTTATGGAGCAAATCACCAACCATAACCATGACATTTTGTGAATGATTCTGTTGCCCAAGTTTGTGTTCATGATGATGATGAAACCATGTCGCACTCCGCTCAAGGAGAAAGAAAAGGGTAAACCCAATCAGTGCCCACATGAGTAGTTGCCGAGGCTCGGCCAGTTCAAAACTCTCTGGCAACAGGTCAAAGAACGCTGCTGCCAGCAATGCTCCAGCCCCGAACGGAAGCGCGAGAGTTATGGCGTGTTGACGCCGTTTTTTTGTGAGAAATATTGCGGCACCACCCCCCAGCGATATAACGCTGCCCAGTACAATTGCGCCTACCATGTAAAAATAATCCATGCCGACCAGCATACACACCCAATAAGTTTGTTGCAAATTCGTTGCAAGTAACTGTATACTTGCACCATGCAGCCACTTGAACAACTCTTTCATGACCGCGGGCTTCGCCTGACAGAACAACGCCGCGATGTATTTCGTATCCTTGAAGGACGCGACCAGCCTATGACCATGGGTGAGATTATCAAAGCGAGCCAATTTGCCGAACGCACGAGTGTGTACCGCGCCTTACAGCTGTTCATAAAACAGGGCATCGTCGATCTCGTCCCCGTCGGATTCAAACAGCGTTACGAGCTGGCCGAGCCGTTCAAGGCGCATCATCATCATCTCATCTGCATCGACTGCGGCGAACTCGTGGACCTTGACTCCGGAAAACTCGAAAAAATAGTTGGCAAACTTGCTGCTGTGCATGGATATAAGCTGACCGCCCACCACGTCGAACTCCAAGGAATCTGCCGGTCGTGTGTCGAAAAAATATAGCGCAAAAGCAAAAAACGGAAAAATATAGCAAAAATTAATGCCAAAAACAACACCCCAGCAAGGGTGGGCATCGCTGGGGTGTTGATAATTCCCTTCAACCCACCCCACATGGAAGCGCTACAAGGCTGCAATACGAGCTCAGGTACGCCTGTTAACACACTACTGGATAGTCCATGTTTGAACGGGATCCCACATATCGCCGAATAACGAACGATATCTGGGGGTTAAAGGGGTTAGAAGTTAGCCGAACATGTATGCCTAGAAGTGGAGGGTAGAAACTTCAAAGCGTTCGACTAACCACCTAACAAGAAGAACAAGTCTTCTGTTAAAATGGGGGTATAAGGTGCATTTGAACGCCCAACGGACGATCAATACATCACGTATATTAGCACTAAAGACTCAATAAGTCAATACTTTCTAACACCTTTCTTATGAAAATCAATACCATAAGCGTTTCCGACCCCTGTTTTGCCGGGAGGCTGGAGCACATTCCCTCGGCGCCCAAAACGCTTTTTGCTCTTGGTAATCCTTCGGTTGTCGGTCCGGCTGTTGCCATCGTAGGAACCAGAAAACCTACGCCATATGGTAAAGCAGTCACCTTAGAACTGGCTGAGAAACTTGCCAGACGCGGCGTGGTAATTGTCAGTGGCCTGGCGCTTGGCATCGACTGCATTGCCCAAACCGCTGCTGTAGACGCTGGCGGGCGAACAGTCGCCGTACTCGCAAGCGGGCTTGACCAGATAACCCCGCACTCAAACCGCGCTATCGCCCTCAAAATACTCAGGAAAGACGGTGGCTTGCTCAGTGAGAACGAGCCTGGAACACCGCCGTTTCAGTGGGAATTTTTAAAACGTAACCGCATCGTCAGCGGCCTTGCCAACGCCGTTATTGTCACTGAAGCCACTGCAAAAAGCGGCACCATGAACACTGTTATGCACGCGCTCTCACAGGGCAGGGACGTGTATGCCGTTCCCGGAAGCATCCTTAGCCCGACCAGTGCCGGATGCAACAGACTTATCGAGCAAGGAGCCACCCCCATCGTTGACATAGACGCATTTGTTGAACATATTGCACCACTAAAAAAACAGTCGAAACAACAGCTTCTTCTCGCCCAAACACCTGAGGAGCAAACGCTGCTCGACCTCATCCAATCAGGCATATCCGACGGTGATGAACTACAAAAAGCAGCCCGACAAGATGCTATCACGTTCGCAACAACACTCACGATGCTCGAACTCCGTGGCGCTATCCATGCTCTTGGAGCAAATCAATGGGGGTTATAGTCATGTGCGGTATTTGTAAGCTCAAGCATGATATATTATAGTTATAGTTATTATGACGTTACGCCCCACAAATACCCCACGCCACAAACACACCACACGCCTCCAACTTAGTCCTATCGTCTCCTACGCGATCATAGGGAGTCTTGTGGTTGGAGCGGCCAGCATGAGCCTCGATAGTATACTACTCGGGACGACTCCGACAGCACATGCCTATGCTATTAACGATAACGCCATTCGCTCAGCCAGCCTAGGCCTCGACAAAACCGGACAGACAATACCCGACACCAACTACGCCATACCAGAAGGAGCCGTTTTTATGGCAACGACCGGTGACGATACCAATACCGGCACCGTCGATGCGCCCGTTAAAACACTCAACCGTGCAGTTGATCTCGTCCCTCCACTCCCGGGTCGTGGCACAGTTGTGATACGCGGCGGTGTTTACCGAGATTGGTATTACAAAACGCCAAATGTGTCTGGCGCAATTATCTACAAAGATGTCTCGTTCCAGGCTTATCCCCACGAAAAAGTATGGTTCGACGGCACCGATGTTATAGCATCATCAGCCTGGAAGAACAATAACAATGGGACATGGTCGATGTCATGGTCAACGCCGAGTTTTTGCGACAACAAATACTATACTCGCTCCATAACCGCTCAAGCACCTCTCCCCGCAAACAACGGTCCATGCTACCACTACGACATGTCACAGCACCCGAGTTACCCTCGTGCTGGTGACCCTCAAATGGTCTACATAAACGGAAGCCGTCTTCAGCAAGTAGGCGCTCTGTCTCAAATAGCGAACAACGCCGGGAAATTCTACTACGACCACACCGCAAGAGTGATGTATATCGGAACAAGCCCGGTCGGAAAAACCGTCGAGCTAGCGGCTCGTCCAAACGCACTTGTACTGGGAGCGACGCCGTCGTCGTCATCTATACTCGGCATTGGCTTTCGACGCTATGCCACAAACGAATACGGCATACTCACACGAGGAGCTGTGTACCTAGGTGGTGAGAGCAGCGCCACTACTCCCCAGGCCAGAGTCGAGAACTCCGTTTTCACGCAAAATGCCGCCTACGGACTTAACATGCGTCCAAACGGTATCGTGCGGCACAACGTCTTCGCTCAAAATGGCTATACAGGGATGACGTCAAACGGACATGGCCTGTATAACAACTACGCCATGAAAGATAAACTCCTCATCGAAAACAACCTCGTCGCCGGCAACAACATTGAGCATTTTGGCTATAACTGTAAAGCCTCTTGCGGCATGGCCGGTATCAAAATAGCCCATATGAACGGGTTTACCGTGCGCGGCAATATATTTGAAGGCAACCTCGAAGGAGCCGCTGGATTTTGGTGCGACCTGAACTGTCGCGACGGTGTTATCGTCAACAATGTCGCGCGTAACAACCAGGGGTCGGGATTGTTTTACGAAGTGTCCTCAAATGGCATCATCGCGTCAAACCTCATCTACAGTAACGGCAAACAAGGTATCCGCGTCGCCTCAGACACCACCAAGATATACAATAACACCCTTGTGAAAAACGGCGGGATGGCCATATGGGTCTATGACGACAACCGTAATGCACAGGTCACTAACGGGACGGAACCAGTGTTGGACACCCGAAATATCGAAGTATACAACAACGTGGTATATGCCACAGCTGGCAACGCTGTATTTCTTGCGCAAAAGGGTAGTCCAACGTCGCCGCTCAACACCAACCCAAACGTATACATGAAAGGTCTCGATTATAACAGTTATTTCCGCACCACCACCGCAATTCCTGTGACATGGTGGGATGCATCGTCGAACGGTGGAAAATACACCTACCTCAGTACGTTTCGACTCACCCATAAAGCATTTGAAGGACACAGCCACGACCTACGAGGAAGCTCAACAACAAACCCGTTCTTCATAAGCCTCACTGGGAGCGACTTTCGTATTCGTTCCGGTACACCAGCGTACAACTCTGCCAGGGTCGTTTCGGCCGATGTCGCCTCAGCCATGGGCATACCGGCCGGTACCGTTACGAGCCGCGGTGCATTAGCCTGGCCGCGGTATTAAATACGCGAAACTCCTCTCGAAAATACAAATGTAGGGGGTCAGGTCATCGGCCTTGGTTGCAATAGAGAATATTCGCTTTAACCGTATCATTATAGTAGGTGACGCCTAAAGCGGTTTTCCGTGTTCGTACCGCCAGTCCGCTGCACAACGTTACTCGCAATGCTTCCCATGCCCCCAAGCTGCCGCGTCGTATTATCGGTCGCTTGGCTCGGGAAAGACGGCACAGATTCTTTCGTTTGCTCTGGCTTGGGTAGAATCTGTGCTTGTTGTTGCTCTAGCTGCATGAGCGGGCGCGTTGTTATACGCCCTAGTTCCTGTGTACGATTCCATGATGTTGGGGCGATATGAGACTCTGAGCACTCTCGAAAGCCACCGTAGCCTACCGTATTATTTGTATACCCCATAGATTTATACTCCTTGCAGTCAAGGCTGCTCGTTTGATACGTATTAGGCGTCTCTAGACGATTTTTGTCTTTGTTCCGTGGGCGTCTTGAGATTGTATTATGCTCCCGCTTGTCTTTTTTGTCAAACGAAGCACCGGCCATGTATTTACAAAAAAAGTTTTGGTGCTAGTATGGGGGACTGTGTTATATATAAAGGACATATGGCAAACAACTTAGTTATCGTCGAGAGCCCGGCAAAGGCAAAAACTATCGAAGGCTACCTTGGAAAAGATTTTAAGGTACTTTCCAGTATTGGCCACATTCGTTCCATTGCTAAAAAGACCAAAGACGGTACCCCGCCTATCGACGTCAAGAACGGCTTTAAAACGATCTACGATATCGACAGTGAAAAGAAAAAGACCATCGCCGAACTAAGGAAAGCCGTTAAAGCTGCTAAGACAGTATGGCTTGCAACGGACGAAGACCGCGAGGGTGAAGCTATTGCCTGGCACCTCTGTGAAGTGCTGAAGCTCGACCCGAGAACAACCCACCGAATCGTCTTCCACGAAATCACCAAAAATGCGATAGAAGAGGCGGTCAAGCACCCTCGTACCGTCGATATGCACTTAGTTGAGGCTCAACAGGCCCGGCAAATCCTTGACCGGATTGTTGGATTCGAACTGAGCCCCGTAGTATGGCAGAAGGTCCCCGGCGGCAAGAGCGCTGGCCGTGTCCAAAGCCCAGCAGTTCGGCTGCTGGTTGAACGAGAGCGTGACATCCGTAATTTCGAGTCAAGTGCCACTTATAAAGTAACGGCCGATTTTCGTACCAGCGATGCAAATGATTCAGCACCTGACCTGATAAAAGCCGAGTTGCCAGAAAGGTTTCAGACAGAGGATGACGCCCGTACGTTTCTCGAGAGTCTTGTCGGCGCAACGTATACTATTTCAAATGTCGCCAAAACACCGGGGACGCGTCACCCAGCGGCGCCATTTACCACCAGTACATTGCAGCAGACTGCCAACTCTGTTCTTGGATTTAGCAGTAAAAGTACGATGCAGGCAGCACAGAAGCTCTATCAAGAGGGAAAAATTACCTATATGCGTACTGACAGTGTAACACTGTCGAAACAAGCCATGGCGGCCGCGGCAAGTTTTATAGAAGAAGCTTACGGCAAAGAGTACGTACAGGTTCGCGCCTTTCGAACAAAGAACGCCTCGGCCCAGGAAGCCCACGAGGCTATACGACCAACTGACATGTCACGCGAAGTTGCGTCTGGTAACGAATACGAGCAGAAGCTCTATACCCTCATACGACGACGGACACTCGCCAGTCAGATGGCACCAGCCCAACTTGAGAGAACAGAGGTACGAATAGCACTGAGCCCCGACAATTCGGGCACCGGTTCGTATTTCGTAGCAAAGGGTGAAGTCGTGACATTTGACGGGTTTTTAAAAGTTTACGGCCGCAGCAAAGAAGATAACCTCCTTCCGCCGCTATACGCCGGGGACAAGCTGATTCTCGACCACGCTATGGCTCGCCAGATTTTTGCTAAACCACCAGCTCGCTACACCGAAGGCTCGCTTGTAAAAAAACTTGAAGAGTTAGGCATCGGACGACCAAGTACCTATGCGACCATTATCAGCACTGTTCAGACCCGGGGCTACGTCGAACGGGGCGAGGGGGAAGGAACACCTCGCGACATCGTAGAGCTCCGCCTCGAGGCGAAGACAGGAAGAGAGGCGAGCGTCATCCGGACAATCGTCAGCGAAAAAACTGGAGCGGACAGAGGAAAGCTCATTCCTACACCAGCCGGAGAACTTATCGCTGATTTTCTCGGTAACCACTTTGAAGAGGTTGTCGATTACGGCTTTACTGCGAGCGTCGAGGAGCACTTCGATGATATCGCCCGCAACAAACTGGCTCGCAACACTATGCTGAAGGACTTTTACGACCCCTTCCACGCCCGCATAGAGGCTTCGAGCAATATCGACCGCGCCGCCGTGGCCCAGGCGCGGGAAATCGGTACCCACCCAACAACTGGCAAGCCTATCTTTGCCCGGTTTGGGCGGTTTGGCCCGCTACTCCAGCTTGGTAGTACCGAGTCAGAGGAAAAACCAGAGTTTGCCCCTATGCCGTCAGGCGCACGGGTCGAAACCGTTACCCTCGAGCAAGCTCTTAAAGCCTTTGAACTACCCCGTGTCATTGGCACGACCGACGACGGTCAAGAGATGAAAGCAAATATTGGCCGGTTTGGGCCATATATACAGGTTGGAAAATTGTACGTGAGCATAAAAAAGCCGCTCGATCCCCATACCATAACAGAGGTTGAGGCCCGCGAACTCTACGCCGCAAAACTTCAAGCCGAAGCCGAGAAAAACATTGCCGACTTTGGCGACGGCGTCAAGGTACTGAACGGCCGGTTTGGGCCATATATCACTGACGGAAAGAAAAATGCCAAAATACCCAAAGATACCGACCCCAAAACCATTACTCACGAACAAGCGTTGCAACTGCTCGCCGATGCTCCCGTTAAGGCCAAAGGACGACGGTTTGCACAACGATCACCGAAGAAAAAATAGCTGGAGAGCGGAAGTGTCGTTGTCAACTGTTACGACGTAACCTTCATCCCTAGAGTGTTAATTCATGGGCGTTGCTGTCAAAGTTGACAGAGCAGGGAACTATGAGTAGGCTAAACATATTTTTTACTACAAAAAAGCCTGGTAAAACTATTTACCATAAGCGCCAACTATGTGGTACAATAGTGTGTACGAAATATATGCAAATCGAGTATTTGACTTTAAATACAGTACGTTGTAAAATACATATAAATCGATCGCTACTCTGGGCAACGGCGAACCAGATATTTACCAAGAGCTAACAGAAAAGGACCCTATGAGCGAGCCAAGTACCGTCGAAAGTACGCCAAATGTCAAAAAAGCTGTCGAAGCCATTCTTGGGCATATCGATCGTGAGCGCGAACGTGAAATTGTTTCTCGTCGATTCGGACTCTATGACCGAAAAGAAACGCTTGAGCAAATAGGTGAACTGCTTGGTATTACCCGCGAACGCGTCCGCCAACTCGAAAAAGCTATTCTGATACGCCTCAAGATCGCTGCCGAAGAGGGTCAAAAAGACGTTGCTGACATGGAAAAGACTCTCGTCCGCCATCTCAGCGAGATGGGTAACGCTGCTAGGCTCTCAAATCTAGCAAGCGCCGTTATCCCTGGCGCTGACGAACGAACAAAGGCCCAGGTTGGGTTTATAGCTGAACTTGCACCCAGGCTCACGACCGTCGATGAAAATGACCGGTATTTTCCGAGTATCGCCCTCAAGGACAGCTTTAAGGATGACAAAGCTCTCAAAAAAGCCGTTGATACTATCGTGAAGACTATCAAAGAAAACGCTCAGGCTATTGACCTCGAAGCCTTATTTTCCAAGATCGAGAGCTACAACAAGCCTAGCGAAGTCCAGGCCGTTGCTACACTGTCGAAGGACCTCGCCGAACTTAAGGGTATCTGGGGTCTTGTAAAATGGCCGAGTGTCAACCCAAAAAATATTCGCGACAAAATATACGTTATCTTAAACGACGGCGGCAAACCGCTGCATTTCTCCGACATCGCAAAGGCCATAAAGGACTCGGACTTTAAACGCAAAGATGTCACCACCCAGGCAATTCATAACGAGCTCATTAAAGACAAACGTTTCGTACTCATTGGCCGCGGCATCTACGCTCTAGCCGAATGGGGCTACAAGAAAGGAACTGTGTCCGACATTATCACCGATATTCTGAAAAAAGAAGGCGGGCCACTGCACCGTGATGAAATCGTCAAACGCGTGCTCAAAAGCCGACAAGTCCGTGAGACCACTATCCTTTTGAACCTACAGAGCAAAATGGAGTTTAAGCGTGTTGCAAAAGCAACCTACGAACTTCGTCCCGAGGAAGCATAACGGCTATTTGCTTCTCAGAGGCATTTGAGAGAAAATAGGAAGAAGCATGAGTACGCTTCTATCGTGGTTATTCGGTCTCTTATCACTGTGGTTTATCTGGGTACCACTGGCAGCGCTGCTTATATATCTGGCGTCACGGAACTATAAAAAAGCCGAGTCGCTCGAACATGCCGAGCATCGGTTACTCGTACTCGAGATACCGCGTACGAACGACAAAAAGGAACTGGCCGCCGAACAGATGTTCGCGAGCTTGCACGGTATCTTGAGAGACCGTAGTGAACTCCGTATGAGCGGCGGTATACAAGAACATATAAGTTTTGAGATTGCGGCAGTCGGAAAGCTTATCCGTTTTTACGTGTGGGTTCCAAAACACCTGCAAAACTTTGTTGAGGGGCAAATATATGCCCAGTATCCAACCGTGCAAATACATGAAGCGGACGAAGACTATACGAGACGCCACCTTACGCACGATGTTGTATATACCTCTGAACTTGTGCCGACAGACAACGAAATGCTACCCATAAAAACGTTTCAGAGTTTCGAGGTTGACCCGCTTGCAGGTATTACAGCCACGCTCGCAAAGTTGGAAGGGGGAGGGGAGAGCGACGAAGAAATATGGATTCAGTTCCTCGCCCGGCCAGTCGCCGACAACTGGCACCGCCGCGCCAGCGCCTATGCCGAGAGTATAAAAACCGGAACACCGTTCGGAGGAATGAGCGGTGGGTTTGGTATGGTGGGCACCTATCTCATTCGGGCCATCGAAGCCCTCTGGAGGCCGCCAGAAGAAACTGCAAAAGAAGCCAAAAAGGAATTATCGGAGCGAGACAAGTCACGGGTCTCCGAGATTGAGAAAAAATCAACCAAGCTCGGGTACCAGGTCAAAATTCGCATCGCCTACCTGGGCAACGACCAGGCAATGGCCAAACAGCGTATGCAAGCAATCGTCGGAACATTTAAACAGTTCAACTCTACAAACCTCAACGGATTTAAGATTTCAAACGCAAGTTTTAAGTCAGATGACATCGGCAAATACACGGCAAGATTTTTCATCGATCGAGGGTTTATCCTGAACATCGAAGAACTGGCCAGTGTATTTCACCTTCCGCATACAAACGTTGAGACCCCAAACATCGTATGGGCCAACGTCAAAACCGCCGAGCCGCCCTCTCACCTCCCAGTGCTCACCGGCAACAGTGCTATTGATGACGAAATTAGTGCATTTGGACTCACGAATTTTCGCGGCATCAACCACCAGTTTGGTCTCTGGCGATACGACCGTAGCCGCCACGTATATATCATCGGGCAAACAGGAGCAGGGAAGTCTGGTTTGCTTGAGCTCTTTGCCCTTAGTGATGTGTATCATAACCAAGGCTATGCCATTATTGACCCGCATGGTGACTTTGCTGTCAATAATCTTAAGTTCATACCCGCCCACCGCATAAAAGACGTTGTATACTTCAACCCAGCCGACACCGCTTACCCCCTCGGGTTTAACCCTATGGAGGTCATAAATCCTGCGATGAAGAACAATATATCATCCGAAATTATCGGTGTCTTAAAACGCATGTTTGGGGAAAGTTGGGGCCCGAGGCTTGAGTACATCCTTCGTTATACCATCCTTGCGCTCCTCGACCACCCGGATACTACCATGCTCGATGTTACTCGCATGCTCACTGACAAAAGGTTCCGTAAACAAGTCCTCGCCACCTGTCAGGACACAGTTGTGCTACAGTTCTGGAACATCGAATTTGCTAGTTGGAATGATAAGTTCCAGGCTGAAGCAATCGCCCCGGTACTTAACAAAGTGGGCGCCTTCGTCGCGAACCCGATTATCCGTAATATCATTGGTCAGCCAAGAAGCACGTTCAATATCCGGCAAATTATGGATGAAGGCAAGATCCTTATTGTCAACCTCTCCCGCGGCCTCATTGGTGAAGACAACGCCTCAATACTCGGGTCGTTTCTCGTTACCAAGATACAGCTGGCGGCGATGAGTCGTGCGGATATACCGAACATCGAAGACCGACGTCCGTTCTACCTCTATGTAGACGAATTTCAAAATTTCGCGACCGACAGCTTCGCTGTTATCCTTAGCGAGGCACGCAAGTACGGTCTCAACCTGACCGTAGCCAACCAGTACATCTCTCAACTCCAAGATACAGTTCGCAATGCGGTGTTCGGCAACGTTGGGAGTATGATAAGCTTTCGCGTATCGGCTGACGACGCTCCAACGCTCGCCAAACAGTTTGAGCCCCAGTTTGAGCCGGGTGACTTGTTGCAGATGCATAACCGTAACTTCATCATCAACATGGTCATAAAAGGGGAGAAAACCCCGGCCTTTAGCGCCTCAACCCTCACCATACCCCAGTCGGCGCAAACGGATTATTTCTCCTATATTGTCGACCATTCACGCCAGCTATATGCCCGCGATCGTGCAGAGGTCGAAGCCGAAATCCGCACCCTGCTTACATCGACAACCGAGCAGCCAACCTCCCCGCGTACAGCAAGGAAAGCTGTCGAGACCAGTCTGGCAAAAGAAGTAACGCCAAACGTTGTCCCTCGCCCTGAAGCGAAAGGGGAGTTGCCTGACGTATCAACCACTTCCTCTCGAAAAACCATAAACTCCGGGCAGAAGCCGCCGAGCAGCAAGCGAAAACGCAGTCGAAGACGCGCGAAACACCATGCAAGCGAGGAGAACTCCGCTACAACGAACGGGCAGGGGCAAGGCACAGTGCTTGCCGATAATACCGGCCGCAGTCATACCCAATTAACTTCGGATGGTACCGAAATCCGACTCTCGCACTAAGGCTACCATATATTGAAGCCTGTATTTTCTATAGATTAGCCATCATCCTCTCATTATTCTCTCGATCCTGACAAATGCAACGAGCCTATAATAGTATGGAACAAATATAGAACATTCAATAATCAGAAGGATGCCACGTTAAATCCGTACAACATGATTCATCGTGCATGCGCACCAAATCATTGCAGTAACAGCTCCGGTACAAAGAGGAGTGTGTACCGCAGCAGAGAATACATAGGCAAGCAAGAAAAATCATACAAGGTAGCAAGCAGGCACGTCGTAGGGCTAACTCGATAGTTCAATATTCTTTATGTCGCACAATGTATCTTTTGCGACATAGAGAAAAGACGTGAAGGTTGATTCAGTATCCGTCTAAAGCAGGGGAGTTTACCTCTATCTATCCTTTATTGCCGTTGTATACTCGCATACTCTATATGTTTCAGCTCTATACTGACTTACTCTCGCTTATCGCTTGCACAAAGAGCTGTACGCATCATTTACAACGAGTTTTCCACACAATCCAGTCATTATTGATAATGTTTGACATTTTTGCGTTTTTGTTTTCACACCCCCACTTTCATGTTATTTGACGTTTGTTTGACTTTGTTGATTTCATATGTTTTTATATATTTTTGTGCAGTTCGTAAATAAGAACAAAAAACGAACATTTTAGAAAAGAGCAGGTGTCTCTTGCCTGTTGTAGTAGCATCCTATTTGTAGTACAGCTTCGAGCTCACACGTACATCGGCATATGCAGGAACGATTCCTTTTTGTGTCAAAAAGTTTACGGCATTGGCAACATCGGCCGCCTGCCCTGCTGGGTCACGGTCAAGGTGTGTTTTAATGGCATATGCCTTCCCTCTCAGGTAAACATCGACTTCACGACTTGCTCCGGGGGGCAGCTCAATCCTCTCGACTGCCAGCCCCTTTTGCCCAAGCAGTGCCACGAGTCGTCCAATGTAACGAAGCATTTTCTCTGACGCGATCATGCCAGTTATTGACGGATCCAAGCCCGACTTGTCCTCAACCACCAGCGCCGGTTCAGAACCACTATTTTTCCGGTAAGCGACCCCGCGATCATCGATATAGTATTTGGTCGAACCAAGTGTCCAACTGGCAATCGCTTGTCGCAGCGTCACCCGCGCCTTTGCCGCCTGTAGCCAGGGCTGTACCTCAAGTACTACTGACTTCACCTCTGGAAATTGTCGCTGTATATCAACCGTTAGTGCATCTTGTCTCAGTGAGAAACTAAAACGCTCGTTGGGATGAGCTGACAGATACCGACCAATCGCCACGTCGTACTGCTGCGCATCACTGTCGGAAAGAAATGTACGAGCCGAGAGCACGTGTACTGAGAGAATGAACTGGTTTATAAGGGCCACAACCCCAACAATAGCAATCATCGTTCCGATGAGGGAGAGCGTTAAATGATGCCGTTGACGACGAAGATTATGGTGTTTTACCCGCTCCGATTGTAGGTCCGCTCGGTTCTCAGCCGCTGCCCGCACCGTGTTTGATAACGAACCGGTCATTGTGCGGCTCCGTCGAAAAGCATAGGCATCACCGTTATCGCTCACATGCGACTGTCTCACCTGTACGCGCTGCCTTTTCAGGAATAATCCCACCTGTTTCCCCTAACTTTTCACCGCTGCTAGTAGCAATTCGGCGACGTCGCTCGCAGCCTGCGGTTTAGCAAACACCGCTATAGACGCTTCAAGCGACGATCGCTTCTTTGTGTCGTCAATCAGCTCCTCAACAGTACGCTGGAGTATCTCCGGATTCTCACCAAGCTGTTCGTCGCGCACCATAGTCGCCGCCCCGGCATCAACAAAAGTAGTTGCATTTTCAAGCTGGTCGCCGAGCGAGCTATTTGGTATTATCACTGCAGCCCTCGCTGTTGCGGCCAGTTCCTGAAGCGACGTTGCACTTGCCCGTGACACTACGACATCGGCCGCTCCATAGAGCATCGACATGCCATCATAGACAAATGGTACAGCCTTGTAGGCATCGGCTGTTGGTAGTTGCGGCAGCACAGACTCAAAAGCTCCCTTCCCAACAACATGCAAAACCGAATATCCCCGCTCCAACCACTGCGGCGCAATACGGATCATTGCTTCGTTAATATCTCTTGCCCCAAGCCCCCCGCCCGACACAACAATCAGAGGACTGCGCGGTGAAAACCCTAGAGATTTTTTTGCTTTATGTTGTTCACTCGCAGTATAGACATGAAACTGTCGGCTGACCGGCACGCCCGTATACACCGCTAGTTCCGCGTTATAGCGGTAGTGCTCAACTGGCATACCTGTCGCGATCGTCGTTGCCCACCGGGACAACACGCGGTTCGTTAGTCCTGGTCGTACATCAGAGTCATGAATCACGAGTGGAATCCCGAGAACATGAGCAGCATATCCCACAGGGAGGGATACATATCCGCCTTTTGCAAACACGACATCGGGACGCACCTTTCGGAGCAGCCGGATACTCTGCGCCACACCTCCGGCCGTTTTAAACATATCGACTAAATTTCGCCCGCCAATACCAGGACTCAGTACTTGCTTCCAGAGCGCGACATCCATGTATCGTCGGAACTTTCCAGCACTAATCGTCACGATATTCACCGGTACCGCACACTGCTTCGCTAGCCCCTCGGTTTGCGTCAAAAATGCCCGGTCAGTTACAAACGTTGCCGACACATCGTCAATACGCTCAGCGAGCGCGTTCAGCACGGCGAGTGCCGGTGTAACGTGTCCGCCCGACCCTCCCCCGACGCATAGTACTTTCATGGTCAGCCTCCTCCTTAACTATCTGATGAGTAGTATACCGCGAAATAGAAAAAACCACACCTAGCCCCAGGAGGGTAAACACGAGACTTGTGCCGCCAAAGCTCAGAAACGGCAGGGTAACGCCGGTAAGCGGAAAAATACCGGTCATCGCGCCAATATTCACAACGATATGGGTGGCAACAAGCCCAAAGACTCCAGCCGCTATCATTTTGAGCACCGGATCATACGTCGTCAAAAGTGTCTTCAAAATACGATGCAGGAGCGCTCCAAAAAGTACTATTATTACCACTACCCCAATAAACCCAAACGTCTCTCCGAGTATGGCAAAAATAGAGTCATTGACCGCCTCGGGCAAATACCCGAATGCCTGTACGCCCTGCCCGAGCCCTTTGCCAAAAAAGCCTCCTGAACCAAGTGCAATAAGCGCCTGGTGAATGTGGTATGAAGCCGCGTCGGAACTATCGGTCGCACCGACAAATGTCGCAACGCGCGCCAGTCGGTGAGGGGATGTAACTGTCAGGAGAATACCAAGCCCCCCTACCCCAGCAATACCAAGCAAGAGCCACTTTTTATCTAACCCCGCCGCATAGAGCATCGCTGCTACCATACCGAGCAGCGTTATACCGGTACCCATATCTTTCTGAAACACAACGATAAACAAGATCGCAATACCAACAACTACCCCAAGAGGGATTAACGTATCATGGAGACTATTGACCGTTCCGGTTGCAACCCGTCTCCCGAGAAAACCGGCGAGAAAAAGAAGTAGTCCAAATTTGAGTAGTTCCGCTGGCTGAAATGATGTAACGCCCAAGTTGAACCAACGCACCGCGCCGCCCGTTTTTATAATCACCCCGCCGTTCATGAACAGTCCTAGTACCGCAAGCAGCGCACAGGCCCCAATACCAAGCAAGAGTATATGTACCCCATACCGTTTCCATATCCCAAGAGGCAGTATCGCTGCAAGGACAAACACCGCCAACCCCGCACCGAGATTGATGACCTGTTTTTGCATAAAATGTGCTGTGTCGAGTGATGACCCGGAGGTTGCATTGATAAACTCAGCGCGCGCCGGACTAATGGAATACAGTAAAATTAAGCCGATAACCATGAGGAGTGCCATAAACAACACGATACGATAATCCGGACGGTGTCGCCGAACGGTCACGGTCTCGAAAGTGGTCGCCGAGCGTCGCCTACCCATGAGTCCTATATACTTCCTCCCGCAAATGCAAGCAGCAGCCCAATAAATCCTGAGACCGCCCCCACCACCCAAAACCTCATCGTCACCTTGACCTCAGGCCAACCCGAAGCTTCTAGGTGATGATGGAGCGGAGCCGAAATAAACAGTTTTCTTTTTAAGAACTTTTTCCAGCTTATCTGTAGCAGACTCGACCCCGCCTCAATAACAAAGACAAACCCGATGATAGGCAGTAAAAACAATGAGTTCGTGAGCATCGCTACAACCCCCAGGGCAGTCCCGAGTGCAAAACTCCCGACATCTCCCATGAAGAACCGTGCCGGATAAATATTGAACCAGATATAGCTCAGGAGAGCGCCGAGTACAGTAAAGCAAAACCCAGCGATGCCGTAGTTCCCCTGGAGTAGCGCAATAATGCCGAAAAAGCCGTAAGCCTGGGCGAGCAGCCCGCCCGCAAGACCATCTAACCCGTCGCTAATATTGACGGCGTTACCGGTCGCAACGACCGCAAATGCAAAAATGGGCATAATCACCCACCCAATATCTACCCCTCCGAGAAACGGTACGTACAGCATCGTATAACCTAGCTTGGCGAAAAAATACCACGCTGCGATGCTTGCCACTAGCGTAATCATAAGAAACTTCAACCCAGACCGCATACCACCAACACCATGGCCGTTGCCGCGTATATTGATGATATCATCAACGAGCCCAATAACCGCTCCGCCAAAAAGCGCTGCAAGCGGCAACCAGGTTTGCCGCCTATCAAGGTTGGCGATGATCGTAATAACCATGACAACCACCACCCCAATGACGCCGGCCATCGTCGGGATGTGCCGTTCATGCTTCGCCTTGTGTAACTTTGAAAAAATAGTCAGCGCCGCACCATCCATACTTGTCTCCCTGGGCCGTTTCCAAAATCTATGCCGATACGCGAGGTATGTATACACTGGCGTACACGCCATGGACAGCAGGAAAGCCCCCATGGAAAGCATAGTGAGCTTTATGAGTTCACGCGTCAGATCATCGACAAAAATAACATCACCCATATATCCCCTTTTTAGTTTGGTGTAATCCCGCTATACGATATCAGCCACTTCGCAATATCCCCGAATGTAGCATTCGCCTCGATAGAGCCTGCAAACGTGCCGCCCTCCGCATAATCCATACGTACCATTATGGCATACTTCGGCACGGTTCCGCCGACAAACCCCAGATAACTTCCTATTGTCCTGTCAGACGTATATGCCCCGGTTCGAGGGTCAATGGTCTGCGCCGTTCCCGACTTCCCCCCCACATGGTAGCCTACCGGGTCAACCGTTTTACCAGTGTTATCGTAACGTGCGTGCCACACGAGGTCACGCATCTGGGCCGAATGCTCCGGTGCGATAACGCCCTTTTGGATAATAGTCGGTACTTGGGTTTTAAGGGTGGTATCTGCCTGTTGCGCACCGTAAATAAGAGTTGGTTTATAGTACGTTCCTCCGTTAATCACAGCTGAAAAAGCCGCGAGAACCTGTACCATCGTCGTCGTCATACCCTGTCCAAATGTCATATTTGCATATTTGACACTCCCACCCTCCGGATCATCCGGCGACACTATGGCCCCGGCGCTTTCACCGGTTTGTTCGATACCTGTTGGCGCCCCAAAACGATACCGATGCGCAAAATAATCATACAGTTTGTCACGTCCCGCTTTCGTAATACTCCCGCCACCCAACGAACGCAGGACGCTGACCGCACCGGTATTGAGTGAATACGTCAGCAGCTGTTGGATTGTAGGGGTTGCCGGCACGTTACGCAGGACGTTACATATCTGAGCATTTTCAACTGTGGTGCATCCGCCGGCATTGGCAAATGTCGAATTAGGAGTAATCACCCCTTCATTTAAGCCCGAGGCGACCGTCAACGTCTTCATGACCGACCCTGGTTCGTAGGCATTGTCTGTGACGCCGTTCTGGAACAGCCGATAATCCGTCACCTTGTTGTACTGCGCAGGATTGTACGTCGGATAATTGGCCATTGCAATCACCTGACCTGTGTTGGGATCCATCACGACAGCGCTGGCGTTTTCGACGTGCACCTTCTCGGCGTGAGCCTGAAGCATTTGCTCAAGCTGGAACTGCACATTGCGGTCTATCGACAAAACGAGGTTGTCGCCGTTGACCGCTGGCTCGTCTATATTGTCATGGCCGATCGTCAGCGGTATACGCCGCACATCCGTCACTGCTTGTAACAACCCGGTCTTGCCGGTCAAACGATTGTTCATAGATCCTTCGAGGCCATATTGACCCTTACCATCGGTGTTGACATAGCCCAGGAGCTGTGACGCCAGCTGGCCCTCTGGATACACGCGACGAGTATCTTTTTGCAATCCAACCCCTGGAAGATTTTCTTTTTTGATCAGTTCAGCCTGCGTACGAGTTACCTGGCGAGCGAGCACGACGTATCGTTTTGCCATATCGCCTAGATACGGTAGCGAGTCTCGTATCATTTCACCGCCTGCAACATTTGTAAGAACAGTCTGAATCTTTGCAGCATCTTTGACTTCATGCGGATCCGCAAATACTGTATAAATTGTTTCATTCAGGACAAGTGGCACCACCTCTCCAGTGCTGCCATCACGCGCAAACACCTTACCGCGCTCAGGAAACAGTGTTAGCTTGCTTATCTGCGTCTTCTGCGCTTCGCGGACGTAGTAACTGTGCTGGACAACCTGTATATAAAAAAGGCGTAATGCAAATACGACAAATACCACCGCCACGAGCCACTGGAGGTGTTGAACTCGGGAGAACAAAGATGGTGGGGATATCGGTGACATATTCATGGGAGCCAAAAGATGTTTAGTTTGTTGCAATATCGGTCGAAACAGGTGCGGTCATTGCCTTTGCAACACTACTATCTTTTACTTTTGTAAGAGCCTGCAACCTGGCGTTCTCAACCTCAAGGTCCTGACGCTGCACGGTGAGTGCCGCCATCTGCTCTGTCTGAGACTGAAGCGTGTATCCAAATGTACTGGTTTTGGTGACCTGCGACAAATAAATGAGTCCGAGCACGGTGATGAGAAGTGCAACAAGTACCGTATGAGTCACCGGACCGATACTGGCTTTTGGCACAAAAGCAACAGTATTTTGGTTGCGCTGCCATTTGGTCGAAGCGTGGCGCGTATGAAACACCGCCGCCTCTGGTTGTGAGGTGCGAAAATACGACATGGTGTGGTGGTTTTTGTGTAGAACTATGCCTGTCGGGTTGGGTACATGGAGCACATACCCAACCCGAACGAGAACAGTTGCCCTAGAACTACGCGCGCTTAACGACGCGTACGGCAACTTTCTGGGCGCGTGACTTGTTCACGATCTGGATAGCCATCGCTTTTCTACCCTTTCTTTTTCCCTGTCCTTTCTGGACATGGGACAATGTTTATTTTTTCACAGCGGCGCGGAGCACGGCGCTCCTCGCACGCGGATTGGTATCGTCATGGAGCTTCCCGCGAACAGCTTTTCCGCCGAGCAGGACAAGCTCGGCTTCGTAACCGGCTTCATCCTGCTCTTTGAAAAAGCGTTTCACGCGTCCATCTTCTAGACTATGGAAGCTAATGAAAGCAACGCGTCCACCTGGAGTTAACAGGGTGGGGATAACCCGAAGGAGTCGCTCGAGTTGTCCGAGCTCGTCGTTAAGGGCAATGCGTATTGCTTGGAAGGTGCGCGTCGCTGGATGTTTTTTGTGGTATCCAGGACGAACGTTTCGTATAACATCGGCAAGTTGTGTCGTGCTATGAACAGGGCGAGCTGCGCATATCGCCGTAGCGATTTTTTCAGCTTGCTTTCTCGGTTCTTCACCGTAGTGTTCAAATATCTCGACGAGTCGTTCCTTCGGTGCGTTATTTACAACATCAGCCGCTGTGTGCGACTGTCGCCTGTCCATACGCATATCCAAAGGGCCGTCTAGTCTGAACGAGAACCCACGATCTGCCTTGTCAAGTTGCGGTGACGATACCCCAAGATCAACAAGGATCATATTAAACTGTTTTCCCTCGTCACTTGCCTTCTCGGCATAGTGAGCATAATCGTCGTGAACCACATCCGCTCCCTGGGCTTTGAACGGTTCGAGCGCGCGAATTGCCATTTCGTCGCGGTCAACCAGCACCATATGTTCGGGTGCTTTCGTCCGTGCCAATACAGCATGTGCATGCCCGCCGTATCCAGCGGTAAGGTCGAGGTATGATTCACCTGTTGCTGGAGCAAGCGCTTCAACAACCGAATCGAGGAGAACAGGTGTATGAGTATACTCCTGGTTGGTACCAGAAGTATTGAGTTGTTGTGGTGGAATATTTTGACTCATATGGTAGTTATTATACTACCGCACAAGGTCACCTAACTGACAGTCAGTGTTTGTTTTCGCATGTTGTGTTTGTTTTTGTATGGTCTTTTCAGAGTGAAATGACCGGTTTAGTCAATGGAGTTGTTGTGGTGTGAAGCAACGAGCGTGCTCGTTGATCCGGAGATTCCCACTGACTGTTTTAGAGAGAGTGAGAGACTTATGTGTGAGGTGGAGTTTTTGGGAGGTGTTTTAAAAGAAAGAACCAAAGCGGTATTTTTCAGAAGTCGCTTTTTTCTTCTGCTGACTGCCAGATAGTTGACCTCGCGGGCGTTCTCTATCTAGCGTGTACTTACCGAATTGTCAACGTACGTGCCCGTTACAACACCTGCTCTATGTGCCTCAAGCCCGCCGCAACCGCCAGTACTTGCCCGCCCTCACTGCGACAATGTCACGAGTGATGCCAGCATAATCCAGCAAATGCTGCTCGAGCGTCACGCGTCCCTGTTTTTCATCCGGAACAACAACCGACTTGCCTTCCCGGAAACGGACGTTCAGGTCAGCGACCTGTTCATCAAGTATGTTTCCGGCGAGAGCTGGTTCAACGTCGTTATCCCAGACTACTTGCGGGTACACGTGCAGGTATTCGCTAAACCCTCTTGTCACAACGACGCCACCAGCGAACTCGGCTCGAAGCTCGGCTGGTATGGTTAACCGCCGCTTGTCATCAAGCTTTCGTTCAAAGTAGTCAACGTGTGCCACTCGGGCTACCGCTTTTCCTGCTCTTTTTAAGGTTAATAGTGCGTGGTGGTGTTTCTTTTTGCTGCCGGCTTTGTTGTACCAGTGCCCGGCAGATGCCACTGAAAGTAGTGTACTACCCACCACTACCCACATGCAAGAGTTTTTTACACAAAACTACCCACTTTATTTACCGTCATCGGTATAACCTGTGGAAAACTGTCAACGTAAACAGGGGCTAATGCCCCTGCCCGACGATATCTATTCGACGCGTTAACTGAGTTGCACAGCAAGCCAGGCAACGAGGAGTACTAGGTTTGCGAGAAGCGACGTGATGACCATTGCCCGACGAAAATCCTGCGCTAACGGATCGATTGTGGTCGTTGCTTCTACAATATTTTCTATGTTTGTATCTGTTGTCATGATTCTATGTTAGCATAAGCTTGTTTTTTTGTCAACTGTTGGGTATCGGTCGAATTGACCGAACCGTATTTTGTGGTATCGCTACAGTTGCGACCTACGCACGTTTTATGCTATCACTATCTAATTCCCCCGTGGAAAACCCTTCACTATTCTGTGGATATGAACTGTGGATATGAAAACACCCCGTACGATACTACGAGGTGTTATGTACCGTCAACTTGGCTAATTGTTCTGACCGTCGAGTGATGGCTGGCTATCCCATTGGCCAGTCATTTCACGCATCCACTGAGTCTTTTCGTCAGGACTCATGCCCAAAATATCAGCAAGATAATATGCCGACGACGTACTCACCCCACCATCAGCGTCACGGATGATCTCTCTAATTTTATCCTGTGGCATGCCATTTTTTATCCCCCAACAGGCCGCAAGAATGTTATCAACCTGTTGTGGTGAGCTCAACTTTATGAAGTTTTCACTCTGCGTTGCGTCAATAAAAGACAGCAAATTTTGTCGCAGCCCTTTTGAGTCATCGTCATTACCAGGGTACATCTGCTTTGCCTCTTCAACCCAGCCGTCATAACCCCGCCCGAGGGCCTCCCTGTTAATACTCCACTCTTGCTGCACATGTTCCGATCCAGTAGGGGTCTGATTTTCAATAGCCATTATTTGTTTTTCCTTTTATTTATTTGAATAGTATTATAACAATACACCATATAATGGTATATGTCAACTGCCCCATACTAATACGCAACCTTTGCAACCCAAACGGCAGGTGTCATTTCTGCCTGCCGCGGATAATGGTCTCGTTCGCCGCTAGCCAGCCGTTCACGCTGCCGCATTCCATGTAACTCCCGCTTACGGTACCGACGACGATATCTTTACCACTCGCGACGTAGGCATTGATGGCATCAGTTACTTCGTACTCGCCGCGCATGGGGTTGACCGGAAGCGTGCGTGCCAGTTCGAACAGTTCCTTGTCGAACAAATAAAAACTCGAGTTGTTGAGGTTGCTCGGGGCATCTTCAAGCGCGGGCTTTTCAACGATACGGACAAAGTTCCCCTTATCATCCTTCTCGATGATACCAAAGCTTGGGATAAGTTCATCTGGGAGCGGATTGCCGAACAGCGCGGCACTCGCGCTAGCTTCTTCGGCCAGCTGTATGAGATCGGTCGCATTTGACCCACCATCGTTTCGGTGAAAAAACTGGTCGCCCATGATCACGAGGACTGATTCGTCGTCCTCAACGTACGGACTCACAAGTCCTACTGGTATACTCGTGCCATATCCGCCAGAGAGCGGCTGGGTGATGTAGTGAACAGTAACATCCGACAGAGGCGCAACGAGGTCAAGCATAGCGTCCTTGCCCTTTGAACGCAAATAGTCGTTAAGCTGGACATTGGAACGATAGTAACTCTGAATCTGCGAGCTTTGTTCGCCTACCACAAAGTAAAGGTCATGTATGCCCGCAAGCAGTAAGTCTTGCACCACATAGTCAACCACGGGCCGTGTTCCAACAGGAAGCATGCATTTTTCTATAGATTTGGTGATAGGTAGCATGCGTGTACCCCATCCCGCAACTGCTATCATGGCTTTCGTAACGTTCATTGCTCGCAAAACTCCTCTATGTACAATACGTTTTCTAGCAGGTAGTATAGCATCATGGATGCAAATTTTCCCTACCCTACCGGATATGTTGGACAGCTGACGTCATATAGCCCTTCCATCGCCAGTGACCTCGACGAGCTCATGAGACAACTTGGCCCTGAGCGACCCAGAGGGCATAGCGACGAAGATGCATGGGTATGGGTCACACAGCACGGTGGTTTCTTTCAGTTCGTTGCCGTTGAGACACTGGGAGGTACAGCTCCGCGTATCGTGGCTACAGCAAATCTTTCTCTGGTGCGCCACAGATATGACGATACAATGCACCCAGTCGACATGCCCGCTTATTGGCTCGGCAGTTTTGTCGTGCATGAGCAATACCGCGGCAAAGGCACTGCTGTACGTTTATGGGAAAGTATGCGAAAGTTCATGATAAGAACTGGCGCCACAACCCTACAATTTACATCTCGCCCACATCGCACTGCCGCACACGCATTTTATGACAGAATGGGCGCCCGAAAAATTGGAACAGTCCGAGTAGCTATGTATGACGCTGAGAACCCCTCTGTCTCATCCCTTAAAAACACGCTTCGGTTCGACGCCGTATATGAGCAGATGGCCGGCCATCTCACTTTGGTGTTTGGCGCACGAGGCGACCCAGATATGGCTAGTGAATGTATCGACCATGTAGCGGGTATGACAGCGACCCGGCGAGTCGAACATATTCGGCCATGCGATCCCTCGGAATATACGACAGTTATGTTTTCTGTTGATGTTTCGCGTTAAGATGTCTGAGTAATTCGCCCAGTTTGCGGACAATCCGGACATTGGTAGGGTGAGTCAATTCTACCTGATGATGAGGAGCATACCAAAAGCACTCGATGCGGGACAGACATACGATATCATCTTTTGATGACCGACTCTCAAAATGCTTCTTCTTATCATCGATAATCGTCAGTGTCCGGGTATGGAGCGGTTCATGAATGCCATGGATATTCTTAAACACAAACATGTCAGCATTTGCGTCAAAGTGGCGCTTAAGAAAATCAATTTTTGGCTGCTCACGGTCTTCGACGGTTGCGTCCTCGGACGGAAGAAGTATGGTATACGGCTCGTCGCCAAGCCCGGCTGCTTCAAGTTTCCATCGCTGCCATTCTTCAGACTCTCCGTAGGTTAAAATAAATCGTTCACTCCGAGGAATAGCCGCAATAAGTTCCCGTGCACCCGGTTCAAGCAAACCCCCGTTGTCATGACTTAACTCACCAAGCGGCTTAGCTGACTTGAGCATATGGTGCTTGATACTGGACATTGTCTCGTCGGCCATTGCCACACTTCCCTTGCCACGTCCTTCGAGTAGCGTTCGCAGACCAGTGGTGACACTAAAAGATGCTCCACGCTGGGACTCCTCCGTGTGACGCAGCTCAGTAGCAACTGCATCGCCAAGCACATCGGCAATCGCACTATACATAAGCGTCACCATCCGGTCGGTGTCGATGAGTGTACGATCCATGTCGATAACAGTGACATGGTTGACACTGGCTGGTGTGTGTTCCGGCGTCGTAGGTGACTCCTTACCCTCTTTCATATGACGCCCCTTTCATGCAAAATTGTATCACCTGATTTGCAACTTCACTCACGTTGTGCCGTATGTACGAACGCGTCACCGGTATAACATCGTGACGTTCGTGTTCAGCGACATCGCCGAGCAAATTTGCCCCAACGAGTTCATATACAACACCTGTCGTGTCGCCCAGCTCAACAACCTGCGAGCCTTCTTCCGTATAACGGGCCATAAGCTCATCCGAAGGAACACCATTGTTATAAATAACCCCGTCAAGCACTGATTGACCGGCGAACCGTTCTATCTCTGCCGCATGGTCAATAACGGTGAACCCTGCCGTCTGCCCCCGTTTTGTCACAAGATTGCAAACATACACCACTGTTGCAGACGTCCGCGCAAGAGCCTGTCCAATGCCATCGATGACAAGCAGTGGCCCGAGCGATGTGTACAGGTCACCCGGAGCGATCACCACCAACTCAGCCGTCTCTATAGCCTCTATGGCCGCCGGATTCACTACAGCTGACGGAACGAGCGACAACTCGGCCCGACGCGGGTCGTTGTTGAAATGCTCGGCATCGATAACTCGTTCACCGTGCAATATTACACTCGACCCTGGCCACTCCATCTTGAGTCGAACATTGTCGAGGGTTGCTGGCACGACCCGACCGCCAACCCGCAAGACTTTGCCGGCCGTTTTCACCGCTTCCGCGAAACTGCCAGTAGTTTTTTCAAGCACAGACAAAAACAAGTTGCCAAACGAATGCCCCTGAAACGTCCCTTCTTCAAACCGATAACTAAACAAGTCGCGTAGTCTTGGCGAGTCGCTGAGCGCTACCAAACACTGACGTACATCGCCCGGCGGGAGCGCCCCAAGCTCATCACGCAGCACTCCAGTTGAACCCCCATCATCAACCATGTTAACGATGGCAGTGAGGTATTTTGTGTACTCCCTGAGGGCCGACAGCATAACAAAACTCCCCGTTCCTCCGCCGATAACGACGATTTTCTTGTCTCGCTGCTCGTCCATAGACTATAATCCCCTGACTTTTTTTACTACTGCTGCATAATACAATGCGCTTTTTCGAGGAACTCGACGTAAGCCGTCATCGTAGTCGATCCCAACAAGCCCGAAACGTGGCCAACGACCATAGGCCCATTCAAAGTTATCGAGCAAGCTCCAAAATAAGTACCCCTGGATATTCACTCCAGATTTCATTGCCTCATGCACGGCACGTATCGTACCATTGAGCCAATTTTTGCGAAGCGCATCCTGTTCATCTGCCACCCCTGTTTCAGTGATAAGTATGGGCTTTTTTTGCCGCCCAAGCCGTAACAGCACATATTTTAGATTTTCCGGGTGCATGCCCCAACCGAGATCGCTATAGTGAATGTCATCGTGTCGCACCTGGGCACCCTGGTAGGTATCGCTAAAATAATAGTTCACCCCTAAAAAGTCTGTTCGACGCCCCACGTAGCCAAGCGGCAGGGTGTCCCTTGTGAATCGATGCCACCATACCGCCAGTCGTGTCACAAAACGCTCATCGCCTTCAGTGATATTGCTATAAGCTTTTGCAAAACCTACCTTAAACCGTCGCGAGCGGCGTTTTGCCAATCCGTAGACGAGCCTGTGAGCCTTGAGGTGGTTCCGGTACACCCACAACGCCTTGATGGCCGAATGCGTTGCTGGCGGGTGCTCCTGCAAATAATACCCGTGGCCAGCAACCGTATCTGGCTCGTTCACAGTTATAACGAGCCGCAGCTCCTTACCAAGCTCCTCAAGTACCTTGTCAGCAAAACGCACAAAATACTTCACATTCCCGCTACGCGCAAAAGCTCCTTTTTCAGAGAACCACACCGGCACTGTCCAGTGGTAAAGCGTCACCACCGGCTCAATGCCTCGTCGTCGAAGCGCCCGTATATATTGCCTGTAGTGCTCGATCTCTCCCGCATCCCAAGCCCCCTCTTCAGGTTCAACCCGCGACCACTCGATACTAAAACGAAAGGCGTTTAAGTGCATTTTGCGCACGATGTCAAAGTCGCTTTCGTACCGGTTATAATGATCCGCCGCGCGACCCGACACATAGTTATCCGGTTTTACTGCTTGTGAGCGGATACGTTTCCAGTTCTCAAGATGACCTATCTTATATTTCGCAGCACCTGCGAGCGCTTTGGCATTTTCGAGCTCCCACACACTCCAGTTGTTATGATTGCCACCCTCAAATTGGTGCGCACTCGTTGCCACCCCCCATAAAAATCGTTTTGGAAATTTTAACTCTGCGCGGGTCTCTTTCATCTCTTGTATTATACTGGTTTGGTATGAATATCGCTATTCAAGGAGTCGCCGGATCATTTCATGACGCCGCAGCCCAGTCATTTTTTTCACGCCAACCGCACGAACTCATATATTGCTCGACATTTAGCGGCGTATTTGCCGCTCTGGACAAAAACCAGGCCAAGTACGGAGTTGCTGCTGTTGAAAATTCACTCTATGGTTCCATACATGAAACCTATGACCGCATCGCTGAACACCACTTTCCCATCGTTGGTGAAGTCGTCCTCAACATTCATCAACAGCTTGTTGCCAACCTCGGAACAAACTTGTCAGACATTACCGAAGTCGTATCACACCCAGCCGCACTCGACCAGTGTCGTAACTTCCTCGAAACCCATCTACCACACGCCGAACTCATCGAGTATCACGACACCGCCGCGGCCGCCGATCATGTGCACAGGACTGGCGGGACACACCTCGCTGCTATTGCCTCATCGACCGCCGCGGCCCTCTACTCTCTCGAAATTGTCGCACATAACATCGAAGACCATGCGGACAATGCTACCCGTTTTGTCATCATCACAAAAGAACCATCGAGGACTGCTGACGCCAACAAAGCCACCCTCGTTCTCGTCACATCGCATCAGCCCGGCGCCTTGTACCGTGCGCTTGGCGTATTCAACACCTACGGATCTAACCTGACAAAAATTGAGTCTCGGCCGCTACGCGGCGAACGATTTAACTACCAATTCCTCGTCGATGTCATAGCCAATGAGAACCAGCTCGTCAGCGCAATCAACGACCTTGGCACCCAAAGTTGCCGCGTGAGCCTGTTGGGACACTACCGCAGTAGCGAACTATAGCCGCTCAAGCACACGATCAGTTTCATCGGCAATCTCATGCCCAATAATCTCTTCAAGCAGGTCCTCGACTGTGACGATACCAACAATTCGGTCGTCCTTTTCTATGGGCACCAAGTGAGTTTTAAGCGAAAAGAACTTTCGCAGCGTCGTATCAAGCGCCGTACGGCTCCCAACAAGCTCGGTACCATGCAACATAAAATCCCCGACTGGACGCGGTTCACTGTCAAAATCAACATCAACCATATCTTTCATCAGCAACACCCCGGAACACGCAGTCAACTGTTTGTTGAACACAGGCACCCGGCTGTAGCCGCGTCGTTTTATGTCATCGACTGTCTTTTCATTGAGTTCATCAGTGTCTTTCAGCCAATATACCTGTCCTATCGGCCGCATAATATCCTGGACTCGCTTTTCACTAAGCTGTAAGGCGCTACGAATAATTTCGACCTCATCGTCGTCGAGTTCGCTGCGGTCGTCTTCGGCGTGTTCGCGGATGAGCATCCCCAATTCTGCCCGTGAATGTAACGGATGCTTTTCGTGACCAATTAGTTTATCAAGCACCAGTTGAAGGGGCTTTGAAATCGGATACGTCACAACAATCGTTAGCCAGAGAAGCGGCGCGAAAAACGCGCAAAATTTCAGGGCCGATTTGACAAAAATCGCCTGAGGCACCACCTCGCCAAATATCACGATAAGTATCGTGCTCACCAATCCTGCAACCAGCCCGTTAAAATGATGTTCCAGTATGAGGGCATTGGCCGACACCACCGCCACATTCGCGAACAGTATGGCCGAGAGCGACAAGTGACTATTTTCCCGAAATGGCATAACTCTTGCCGCTCCAACATCGCCGAGACTCGCCTTGCGCCGAAGATCGGCTTTAGACAGCGACATGAGGGCGATGTTCAGGCCAGAGTACACAGCTGACAGGCCGACGAACAGCAATACTTCTAGAAAAAGCGGGGCAAACTCCACAGATTTAGTCTACTTTTCGCAGGCTATTCCGTCGCCATCACGATCAAGTTTTGACTGATACGACGGATCGGTTTTTGCAATATTGAACACACCTGCATTAAAGGCGTCGGTACAGTTATTGAACGTTCGTCCGTTGGTCGGTTCGCTTGTTGCTTTGCTCGCAACATTGGCCTTTGCGGCATTTGTCACCTGACCGTCGGTCGAGTCTACCGGTACCTGGCTGTTGACATACCCGAGACCCAACCCAAACCACGCCACAGTGACTACCCCAAGTATGGCAAACGCTGGACTTTTCTTGAAACCTTCCGGGTCACGCGCCCACATGACGATCATGATTACGAGCGGGATGACGGGTAACACGATGAGCCACAGTACATACCCGATAACGATGCGTTTGGTCCGCGACCAGTTCTGGTATTTATACTTTGTAAACGGCAACCGGCTAAGTAGGTAGTCGGCCCCTGACAGAAACATCCCCTTCTTCTCTCCCTTAGTTGTTACCATCTTCTCTTCACTACCATCCTTCTCGACACGCACCGTCTCAACTGGCTGCGACGAGCCGCTCTGCCCTGCTTTATATCTATGAACCGTTTTTGCCATATGCTCTTGTTGCACTCCTTATGAATAATGCTGACATAAGTATAGTACCGAGCATCCCATAGGACAATACGACTTTTTATGATGCGAGTGAAATATATCACACACCCGGCACGTTACAGGCGCTATAGTAGTGTCTAGATAATACGTAAGCATACAAGGAGTGTCACAATGAGTGCATGGGAAGACCTACTGAACAAGGCTAAGTCGATGGCTGACAAAAACGGCGACGGCAAGATAAACGCTGACGATTTCGATACCCTGAAAAAAGAAGTTGACGAGGAAACATCGAAAAAACTCAGCGGGCTACAGGACTTCGCTGACAAAAACGGCGACGGCAAAGTCGATTTTGAGGACCTCAAATCGCTTGGTAACGAACTTGGCCATAACGCTGGCAACGTATTTGATGACGTCAAGGAAAAAGCTGGCGACATGTGGAGTACCACAAAGGACAAGGCTGGTGAGGCTTGGGACAGCACCAAGGACACTGCCCGCACTATCGTTGACGATACCAAAGACAAACTTGCCGGCAAATAGTTCACGTAGCAAATCCACTGTATAAACAACCTGCCCTGCGGGTCGTTTATACTAAGTGCGCGGGGACCGTAGCATATCTGGAAGTGGGGTATTAAACCGCACTTGCTCAAGATTACCAATTGTATCCCGTTCGGTAAGATGCGGGTACTCAGCGCGGTACGCCACCATGATATCGCCAAACGCCGCCTGCACATCCCAGTCGAAGCCCAATTTAACGGCCGCTTCACGAACGATCTTTTCTGATTCGCCTTCGATCTCGATATATGGTTTGAGCCACGGCCACTCATCGATGACCACCTCGGCTCCATCTAGCTTCCATGTTTCACGACGCGACTCCTGATACGATTCTGGCTTTAGTCCGACAGCGGTAAGTATACGAACGGCCGTATCGAAATCACCCACCGTCGTCTCGATCTCGTTCGCTCCGTGAAGGCTAAGACTCTCAAAGACTTTGTATGTCAGCGTCGTTTTATCGCCCTCATCGCGCACGCGCAGATAACTGTTCCGGCCGGTTGCTTCGTTCTTAATCACTACTCGGCGCAGGTCGCGCATCGGCTGTTGACACGTGCCACCGACTGAAGCCAGCTTCTTGCGTATATCGCTAACATCGATATCGAGAAACTTCACTTCTATCTCTTTCTCCATACCGCACATCATATCACAACAATCAACGCATGACCGCCTACTTCCCTTTCGGTAGAGCCTTGAAAAGCACATAAAAGAACATGCAAAGCCCGACCGTGAGGACAACATGGCCGGCACCAGAGACGCCAGCGAGCATGTGCGGAACGTCGCCTGCACCAGCCGCCTGACGTACACCGATTAACACCATACTGAGCAGCGTAACTACGACGCCGCCGTTGTAGTGCCAAAAAGCGAGGCTAAACCATTTCTTGTTGCGCGAGAGGTTATATACCCCGTCAAGAACGAGCCACACAAGGTTAACGAGCATACCAAGCACGAGAATATGGAAATGCAACAAATCGAGCTGTGAGTCCCCATCAAAATGCGTCGCCTGTAGATAGTACCGGCTAAACATACCGCTCACGAGACCGAGAACCATGTATATGAGCGCTGCGTAATATACTTTTTTCATACACCCTCCTAGATTTATGTGATACGTATACTTGAGTTACACTAGTGGGACTCGTGCGACCACCAGCCATCCCTTCTTAGCAGCGGCTTCAGCTACCGTTCCGCGGTATTGCTATAAGGTCAATGTCAAACACAAGGTCGCTGTTTGCCGGGATGTTTTTCGCCGGACTGTTTGAGCCGTAGGCCATGTCAGCTGGTATGACGAGTCGGCGCGTCCCGCCAACTCTCATACCAGGAACTCCTTTGGTCCATCCGGCAATCACCTGGTCAAGCCCAAAACTTATTGGATTCCCGGCATCAAAACTGCTTTGGAAAATAATCCCATTTTTTACCAGTGCCCCTGTATAGTGTGCGGTTATGGTTGCGCCAGGCTTCACCTCTTCGCCCGTGCCAACTGCAACATCTGTTATTTCAAGTTCTTGCACTGTTGCGCTTCGAGGTTCAAAGTCGTGTAGTTTTGTCCCTTCGTAGGCCATGTCTGCTCCTTTGTTTATGCCTAGAACAAGTATACCTGATGTCGTATCGTCTCAGAAAACGATCTGCGGCGAGCCCCGGTAACCGTGCCAGTGATATTTACCACCTCCATGCTATACGTTAGCTTACGAAGACCGCACATCCTCCAGCAGCTCGTCCAGTGTTTCGTAGTGTCCCAGTCTCGGCGACCAGTGCGCATTACTCTCACGTACTGTCTTGAAGTCCGCCCTGCCTTCAACAATCTTTTCACCCGGGTCGTGCTTAGTATCGACAATTCCCTCTTCACCCCACGCAACAAACGTATATACAAACCACTCTATCTTTGAAACTGGTTGGTGAACCTCAAACAGCTTCCAGTGCGTAAAACGGTATCCGACCTCTTCCTCAACCTCCCGCTTCGCCGCATCAAGTACGCTCGCATCGGTGGCATCCACACGTCCTGCCGGTATATGATTACGTCGCACAATTCCACCTGGTTGCTCTTCGTGACAGGCGATAATCTCACCCCTGTCATCGATCGCTATGACTGCGATCGTATCAGGCCGCCTCAGCATCTCAAACGTTTCGTAACTACCATCGAACATTTCCTGCTCCCACTGGTACACGTCAAATAATTTACCGTGAAATACACACGTCGCATGGTCTGGTATCATGATGGCGTTTTTGGGAAGGATTTTATCGGTCATAAAGCTGTGTCAATCAACTCACTTCTTCCATCGTCACCCGTTTTTGCTCAGTCGAATCCCTGTCCCTTACTGTCACGGTTCCGTCCTCAAGCGTCTGAAAGTCGATGACGATGCACGCTGGTGTGCCAATTTCGTCCTGGCGTCGGTAACGTTTACCGATATTGCCGTTGTCATCCCACGCGACGTTACCATGCTTTTCTTTGAGTACGCGGTAGACCTCGCGGGCTTTTTCGACCAATTCCGGTTTATTTTTAAGTAGCGGTGATACGCAAAATACATATGGCGCAAGATGTTCTGGCAATGCCAAATACACCCGCTTTTCGCCATTTTGTTCATCCTCACGATATGCCGAGCACAGCACCGCCATAATCGTTCGCTCCACACCAAATGACGGCTCGATAACATGCGGGACCAACTTTTCATTTGTACCCTTGACGGTATACTCCATGCCCTTGCCGGAAACACGCTGAATATTGCCAAGGTCGAAGTCGGTTCGGTATGCAATCCCCAACAATTCTTCGCGCCCAATCGGATAGTCAAACTCGATATCGACCGTACGCTTGCTGTAGTGAGCGCGGTCCTCATCTGGCACTTCCAACTCATGGATCTTATCGGCCGGTAGCCCCAACTTACCTAGAAACTCATAGGTCATTGCGAGTAATTTCTCAAAATTTTCTTCCCATGTATCTGGATGAACAAAGTATTCTATCTCCATTTGCTCAAACTCCCGGGAGCGGAACACAAAATCGCGTGGTGAAATTTCGTTACGAAACGCCTTGCCTTGCTGAGCGATGCCAAACGGCAGATCCGGATAGAAACTATCAATAACGTTCTTAAAATTTGTGAAAATCCCTTGCGCTGTCTCCGGACGCAAATAGCTAACGCTATGTGGATCATATGTGAGGGATTTTTTGCCATCTTCGGCATCAACTTCCGCATTCGCACTTGGGCCAACGAACGTTTTGAACATCATGTTAAATTGACGGGGATCGCTAAAATTAGGACCTTTTTTACAGTTTTCGCACGGAGCATTTATATTGATTTTATCAGCCCGAAACCGAGCGCAACACTCCCTACACTCGACAAGCGGATCAGAGAACGTATCAACATGTCCGCTGGCTTGCCATACTTTTTGATTCATCAGTATAGCCGCGTCCACACCGTACATGTCATCGCGCTTGTTCACAAAGTGCTCCCACCAGAGCGCCATTATCCTACGCTTGAGCGCTACTCCGAGAGGGCCGTAATCCCATGTACCAGCCAAACCGCCATACACATCGCTTCCTTGAAATATAAACCCTCGTCGTTTCGTGAGGCTTACGACATCCTCTAACCTGACATCTGCCATAGTTGACAACTCCTATTTCTGCATGTTGGAAACATGCACTCACATGAACCTTAGGCCTTAGTATACCACACCACCCCTGACACTACATTCTCAGTCCAAAGCAACTATGGGATGGTTTTGTGCCCTCTACGGAAATTCTAAAAAACGTCATATTGCACAGGTGATTATGAGAATTTATTTGTTCGTTGTATTTTTTGATACATTTTTTTATCTGTTAATCAAATAAAAGCCTCGTAAGTGTTGTATTTATTTACTGCTTGTGCTATACCAAGGACAAGAGGTTTTGCGTAAAAACAAAAGTCTTTTACTTTTTTAAAGTAGGTACTGTATGCCACCGACTGAAGCACTGGTTTTGTCACCCCCCCAAACCGTAACGACCGTCAAACCGGCTGAGCGCTATTCTCGTACCTTATCCATCCCCGCTCATTCTGTGGAAAACCTCCTGAACCGTGAAGCAAGCACGCCTTACGATCTACGTAGGCAATTTGCAAAAGATGCTGTGAGCGCAATCTTCCGAGATCTATGGAATGATGGTGTCAACAGCGTAAACTATCATTCCTCCCCCGCATACATCGAAAGCCGAGGATGGGTTGAGTCGCACGGTCATGCGGTGGTAGACACAATTGTGACCGGCCTCGAAACTTTCTCAACCAACAACTTTCCGCATGATATACACCGACTCGAGGCTCTCGAAAACACACATCAACTCGACCAATCCGGCAAGCCTGTAGCGAAAATGTTTGAGGCACAGGATATCGCGTACGCAGGCATAAAACTGAGTGTCGAGCAAGCTGCCCAGCATCATTCTTGGCAAGAGGGTGAAGATATTACCGTCTCAAATATTCACGCCATTGACGCCATCGCTGCAACCGTCATCAGGATGCATTACCTTCGGTTATTGTCCGACAAAAGGCCTGATGTTATCGACGAGGGTAAACGACGATCTTTTGATGCAATGTTTACTTCAAACATACTCGATATCGTACGCAACGCTTCCCTCATAGAACATGCGTTGACTAAAAAAGAGCCTCATTTAGCTGACCACCGTTCAATGCCTCGGCCAAGCTCCGAACTCGACCAAGCAGCAGCGTAATCCCTTTCACTTTTACTACGACAATAGGCGGTTGAGCACTGAGTAGCCGCAGTAGTTTTATGTGTTCGGTGGTAAACTCCCCCTTTTCACTAAATACAAACGCCATAGCTTCATGATCAAACATATAATTTTTATCTTCTACGAGTTTCATACCATTCACATCGGTTGCGAGATTTAGCCCTTGTCCTTGTAGGATCGCAAGCTGTAACCAAAACCAGGTTACCGTGATATCCAGCTGAATCGAAGCGTCGTTCAAGGAATCAAGTGCTGTTTCGAGTAGCACGAAAAACGCCGGGTCGCTCACCTGCTCCGAAACTTTTGAAACCTGTTTTATCGCCTCATATCCGAACTGCATCCGCTCGTAATCTGTCATGATATGCGCAAAAAATGTGTCCATTTTTGCCCCTGTTAACGTCCATATATCACTCTTTCCCGAGACAAGTGTCACATCAGAAACGGCAAACAATTCTATTCCTCCCGCCAATTTACTCTTCTCACGCCGAACCCCTTTTGCCATTGCCGCCAGCTTTCCATGGTCAGGGGTCAGCAGCTGAAGTACCCGGTCGGCTTCGCCGTAGTTTGTTCGTCGCAACACGATCGCTTTCGTGCGTATGGGTTTCATTGAACACACTCCCGAACGCTCTCTATTAATTGCTCAGGTGTGAGCGAAGACTTCTCCAGTATCATCATAACTCCGTAGTGATGCAGCCTCGTTTCATCGAACAACCCCTTCGAAAGATTGGTGCAAAGTATCACCGGAATAATTCGCGTATCGTCATAACTCTGTAGCTCGTGCAGAAGTGTAAAAATCGTCTCATCGACAAGCACGACGTCGGCAACGATACAGTCGGGCATCGATACCTCCACTGCTCGCATCGCTTTGTCCCCGCTCGGCACTCGTACAACACGAAAACCCGACCGACCGAGTACGCGTTCATAGCTTTCTCCAAGCCATCGATCATCCTCAACGAGCAGCACCTGTTTCATAGCAGCGACAGTTGTTTCGAGTGCGGTAAAAGTACCGACACAGTTATGCCGCCAGCATGATGACGCCGCATGGTGAGAACTCCGTCCATAGCGCCCGCGAACTGCGAGGCAATCCATAGTCCGAGGCCAGAACTGCGCGGATGATTATTCATAGAGAGAGGTCCACGTCCTAACTGGTGACGGATAGCCCGAAAAGCGCTGTGGCTCATACGCGGACCCTGGTCGCGAACTGAAAATACCACGCCATCACTTTTTGCCATCGCTGACACCACAACACGTGAGCCCTGCGGGTTATGAGTAATAGCATTGTCGCACAGGTTCACCAGTAGTGCCGTCAAAAGCGACCGATGCCCGACCGCCACAGAGCTACGTCTCGAAATCCTGGTCACGAGATGCTGTTGAGCGGCTTTTGCATACGGCTCGAGTTCAGTAACCACCGCCTCGCACACCGTCCGGGCCAGAAGCGGTTCGCTCTCAAATAAGGTATCTTCAAGTCGGCGGGTTTTCGTGAGCTGATCAACCAAGCGTAGACTCCGCTCGATAGTCAGTCGTAAACGCTCAACCGTTATTTGCTGTTCTGCATCGAATGATGCCAACTCAAGCGCGAGTTGTCTCATAAGCACGAGTGGTGCTTTAAGCTCATGCGCCGCCACAAACACTGACGGCAGCGACACCTCTCCCCTGTTCTCCTCACTCGCTTTCATCATCCATAATTATAGTCGTTTTGTCACCCTGAAAAAAGTGCCCATGGTTACAATACAACGACATGAAGTCAGGGTGTTATGGGTTAAATATCAGCGTTTTTAAAACAATGCTGTCAAAGTCACCTTTGTAGCTGGAAGCATCAGTCGCAACCGTCAACGTTTTGTCACGTACCTTAAATAACACTGCCGAGCCGTTTCGAGTTTGACTAAACTTGCCATCGAGCCGCACCCCGGTAAATTTACCGATTGTGATAGGTGATGATTTTAAATCTCCTTTCTTAACCAATCCCTCGTACGACTTCAGCGATGACTCATATGATGTTTCGTTAATAACAACCCGCGTTGCATATGCTGTTGTGCTTTCAACAGCAGGAACTATTCCGGGCTGTAAATATGCTTCATATTGTCCATTATCACCATCTTTCGACACATAAACACTCCATGTTTTTGGATAGTCCACAGACACGCTCCCAAGATCATTTGGTCCAACCAGTTTGCGGGTAGGAAGCTTTTCTCTTTCGATAAACTGCTTCTCGTCGTCCGCGATTTGCTGTTTCCTCGCCTCCGACACGGCAGAGATAACCTTCTTGGACACATTGTCACGCTGATCGACGTAGTTACCATAGGCCCAGGCAAACCCGCCAGCGAAACCGGCAGCAAGCAGCCCCAGTAAGATACTTGCAATGAGCAACGGGTGCGCCGCCCCAACTTCATGCTTGTGCTTATTCATGTGTTTGATTATATATCAGAACTGGTAAAGATTGAAAGCACCAACTACCTTTTCTGGAGTTCGACCCGGCAGCTGAAACGCATGACACACAAGCAAAAAACCTGGCTTCCGGCGTGCCTCTGCGACACAGTACCGCTCAAGCTTATGCATAAACATCTCCGCTGGGAACACAAATACATGGGTCGTTCCGGCGGGCAATGAGTAACGCCACATATCGCCCAAACGAATGTCGGCCGAGTATCCCCGTAGTCGCAACCTCGCCGCCCACACGAGAAATGGGTTAATCTCAACGCCATGAACGAGGGCGCCGCGCCGCGCAGCAAGCGCCAGGACACGCCCATCGCCAGACCCCAAATCAACAAAGATATCGCCCTTGCCCACCTTGAGAGCATCAAGAAGTTTCTCTGTCTCACGCCGTAATGTCGGTACAAACGGCGGCCCAAACGCGACCACTCCAAGCCACACCGCCACCAGCAGCACCACAGCCGCCGTTACGAACCATTCAGACATCCCTCCTACTCCTCTTCAAACTTTTCTCGAAGTACCGTAACGGTATTACGCAGCACCAAGAGGTCGTTTTCGACCGACACCGCAAGCTCTTGGGCTTGAAGCAATTTTTCCGTCGCCTGCTCGAGTACAAAATCGTCCCCCTTAAACCACTCGACAAGCTTTTCCAGTCGAGTCATTTTTTCTGATATTCGTTCAGTTTTTTGCTGTGACATGGGTAACCTCCGCTATAACTACATTATGAGCACGCTCAACTTCTATACGACCACCGACACGATCATCGCCACGAACAATAGCGTACCCCCGTTCAAGCACATTTTTTGGGTCAAGCGCCAAAAGTACCGTGCGCCGATGATCAAGCTCACGAGCAACCTCTGACAATGCACCCTCAACCAACTCAAACATCTGCCGTACATAGCTCCGGATGGTCAATGAGGTTTCTTCGACTTGCGCCTCGACGCGTTGCATAACTTGGCTGAGTTGTCCGCGCATAGCTCGCAGTACATCGTGTTTATTGGGTACAACGAGTTGAGCGGCATGGCTTGGAGTTGCTGATCGCACATCGGCCGCATAGTCGGCAAGCGTTTCATCGATTTCATGCCCCACCCCAACGAGTGTTGGTATACGACTCGCCGCAATAGCCCTCACCAACGCTTCATCATTGAAGGCCGCCAGGTCATCAGCGCTTCCCCCGCCGCGAATCATAACTACCACATCGGCCAGTTCCGGCTGAGCGTTAAAATACGCCAGTGCTCGCACCATCTGACCTGGTGCTGCACCTCCTTGTACCTGAACATGGGCAACCTGAACATCAACGCCACCCCATCGCTCATCTAGTATGCGCATAAAATCGGCGTATCCCGCCGCCTGTATGCTTGATATAACAGCAATGCGCCCTGGAAAAGAGGGTAAGGGGCGTTTTCGTTCTGGCGCAAACAGCCCTTCCTTTTCCAACTTACCACGTAAAAGCTCAAAAGCGCGTTTTATACTGCCCTCACCCACTGGCCGCACGTCGCGAACCGTCAAGCTAAATTTGCCCCACGCAGTTAGCTTTGGCACCGCCACTACCTGTACGCGCATTCCAGTTTCAAGGACCGTACGCAGTTGAAATACCATCATAAAACAACCGAGCGAGGCTTCATCATCTTTCAGATCAAAAAACACAAATTTACCCTGGTTAACTTTAAAACTCGCTATCTCCCCCTCGACAACGAGGGTCGGGAACGCGTAGTCGAGTGTTTGATTAACGAGCGCTACTGCTTCGGCAACACTAACCGGTGTGTTTTCCATACTTTTTCATCGCCGTGTTATAAAATACGTATCCCGTCAAAATAGTCATGAGTATTAACGCGGTCCGCGTTAATAGTACCCCAGCCACCGCAATAGCCGAGGGAACGCCCGATGATGTCAAAAATAGTATCATAGCCGCCTCGAAGCCACCCGCACCTCCAGGGGTAATAAGAAATGTTCCGATGAGCCCAGCAAGGCCAATAGCGATGAGTATGGACGCTGGATTCACCACTGCCCCTAGTGAAAGAAAGGCCACAAAAAACATGGAAACCTCAGCAACATTGAACAGTACGCCCCACCAAAACGGCCTCACCAAGCAGCGGGGGTCTCTTCGGAGCGTCATGTAGTCGTCATGTAGATCACAGAAGAACGAATGTATTGACGTTCGCTCAACAAACGGTTTTTTTCGCCCAAATAATCGACGTAGTCTCTTGTTGAGGATATCGTCGAGAAATGCCTCAAACTTTTCAAGACGCCTACTGCTTCCGAGGAGAAAAATCGTTCCGACAATCGCTGCCACAATCACTCCGAACAAACTGCTCGCAATAAGTATCGTAAAACGCGTCAAACTCCCATCGAGCGTTACCCACAGCACCGCAATAAGCATGAGCGCCGCAAACGACACAAACGTCACAGCAAACCGCACAAACTGCGCCAAAGTCGCCCTACCGTGACTCACACCGAGCTTACCTAACCGATACGTCATATAGGAAGCCCCAGAAACCCCTGCGGTGGGAAAGATATGATTGACAAAATTCAACTCCAGCGCCATGGCTGGTTGCTCAAGTTTAGGAAGCCCCTGTAAATCACCGCGCTGCTTGAGGTACGAAAATATCGTTGCACCAGTCGCATAGTAACTGATGAATTGTATGGGGATGATAAGCAAAAATACCCAAATATTTACCTGCGAAAGCAGATGCCATGCCTTCACAAGGTCATGCCTCGCAAAAAACACGACAAGCGCCACAAGCACTAGCGTGACCACGTTGAGCCACTGCTTAACGGAGAGGCGTTTTGTCATACATCCAGTATAATACAGGGCATGACTATATGCATACTTGGCCGCCAACCAGAACTCGGTCTGGCCGAACTCGAAGCGCTCTACGGACCAGATCTCGTTACCCCTCTCGGGCGTAATGCCGCCCTCATTTCGGCAAACGTGAGTATTGACCGATTGGGCGGCACCGTCAAAACTGCCACACTTGTGCATACCGTGGCAACCACTACACCAAAAAAAATATTTCAGACCCTTGCAAAACTCTCATCACAAATCGCTACGCACATGCCAGCCGAAGGCAAAATCAAACTAGGACTCAGCACCTATGGACTTGACCTCACCCCTTACCAAATCGGTGGCGAGGCCCTTCGCCTTAAAAAAATACTTCGCGGCGCCGGTCGCTCCGTCCGCGTCGTTCCAAATGACACAACCGCCCTCTCAAGCGCCCAAACCTACCATAACCAACTTGCCAGCAACCTCGGCATAGAATTTGTCATCGTCACCCATAACAACTCCAGCTACATTGGACGCGTTAACGGCGTACAGAACATTGACAACTATCGCATACGCGACCGAGAACGCCCAAAACGAGACGCTTTTGTCGGTATGCTCCCACCCAAACTAGCCCAGATTATGATTAACCTTGCAGTCGGTACGCACGGAACGCAACCGCCGATGATAAATGGCGTCCGAGATGAAGATATCTCGCCTCCTCCCCTTATCTTCGACCCGTTTTGCGGAACGGGTGTTGTTCTTCAAGAAGCCTTGCTCATGGGTTATGACGTCTACGGCACCGATCTAAGTCCGAAGATGATTGAGTACACGAAAGCCAACCTCGGCTGGCTAGAAGAAAGAAGGACGAAAGAAGAAGGAACCATTGTCGCTCTAAAAGTAGCCGATGCAACGTCGTACACTTGGGATTTTTCGACCCTCAACCCCCAGCCTTCGACCTGTTGTATCGCCACCGAAACATACCTCGGTCAACCGCTCGGCGGCCAATCCCCCAGCCCCGAAAAACTATCCGAGATTGTTTATAAAACCAACGGTACCGTGCGAGACTTTTTAAAAAATATCATTCATCAGTTACCCGCAAGTACGTCGCTTTGTCTCGCAGTCCCGGCATGGCACGTTAACGGTACTCTCACACGCCTCCCTGTTATTAACGACCTTCGTTCCATTGAACTTACTCAACGTCGTTTCGCACACGCCGCTTCCCCTCTCATATATCGTCGTGACGGCCAAGTAACTGGTCGAGAGCTCCTCGTCCTCACAAAAAACCAGCCCTGAACCTCTCGACGAAGTGGTATACTAGTTTTAAATATAACCGTAAACATTACCACAGGACTCTCATGAACCCAACCGAACAAACTCCGCAGCCCGAACAGCCATATCAACCCAGCACCCCGTCGGAACCCGCCGTCAATGAACCCTCATCATTTGCTGATATATCTCAGCCGCCAACCACGGCACCTATTGCGCCTACGCAAACACCACTTGCTACTTCATCTGAGTCAGCGGCCCCCGCAGCAGACGCGCAGCCAAACGCTCCAGTATTTACTCAGTCAGTCACCTCTTCGATACCTGCTTCAGTTAAAAAATCACGCCTTCCTCTTACGGTAAGTATCATTACTGCGGCTATCATTATCATTGCTAGCGGCATCATCGCCTACTTTCTCCTCTATGTCCCTAGCCTGACGCGTATTAGCCGCTCGGACCTCGTTACCGAAACGAGTAACGAAATAGCAACGTCGTACCTCCGTGCCAAGCAGTGGAAAGGAGCAACCGGAAAAGCCAACTCAATCGCGTTCGAAGACGCATCGTCAAAAATAATCGTGAGTAAGGGTTCTTCCGTCTCAAAAGGCCTCCGCGCCCTCAGCGACCAAAAAATCAAAGAGTTCCGCGACTATGTCGTTAAGGCATCGCCCGCAAACGAAATGAGCAAAAAAGCACAAGACGTGCTCGGGTGCTCAGACATGACAGGCGTTACCACTCAGCCATTGGTCATAAAAAACAACCATTCCGTCGGTGTGTTTACCGTCAACGGTACCTGCACGAAAGATGGCAAACCATACAAAGCCACTTACAATGGATATGTCGGCGACGACGGCTATGCTCGCTCGCTATATCTCATGAGTCTTGATGCGGTCTGGAAGCAAAACGAAGACACGTTCTCGGCCATACTCAACAGTGTTGACCAGCCATAAGTGACGCTTTTTACGCATGACCCTTGCTTTGTATCTCTGTTTTTGGTACAATATTTCGCAGTCATTTTAGAAACTTTCAGGAGAAGCTATGTCACACGTCAAAGCTGGCGGTACCGCCAAAAACGTCAAAGATTCACCAGGTCAACGCCTTGGAGTTAAGCTGTTTGGCGGCCAAAGCGTCAAAGCCGGCGGGGTTATCGTCCGTCAAGTCGGCGAAACCAAACAAGCCGGCCCTGGCACCTATATGAGTCGTAACTACACTATCCACGCCGCCAAAGACGGTGTTGTTGGGTTCAAACAAGTCAAAACTCGCCGCTTTACCGGCAAGACTGCTCGTCGTACTCAAGTCGTCGTAGAGTAACTGCCTTCAAACGCCTTGCAAATTGAATACTTTTTGTAGATTACTTGTAGACATTCCGGTCAATACGGACTATTGACACTGCTCCATAGAAAGGAATGTTGGGCATGCCTGCTCTCCGCGCGATCAGCGTCGTATGCGCCCCATTTTGACCCAATTCGACAAATACTTTGCCATTTGGCTGGACGTACACCATGGCAGAGCCGGTAACTGGTGTAAGCGATTTGTTTTTCAACCATTTTCGTTTACCCGCTTCACACGCAATATACCGCTCGTCTTTTTCTCGTGTATCTTCCCATGACGCCATACCCGGTAAGCGCACAATAAGGTTTGTTGGCAGATTAAGAGGCAACTCGCCACTTTGTGATATAAAACTTCCGAGTCTATCCGTCACGTTGAATTGTACATCTGGGCCACGATACGCGAGACCCTCTTTAGGCACCTGTCCCGACGCCACAGACAGTACATGAGTCCACCGCTCTCTTTCATCCGAGATACGATCTGCATTCCTAACGGCACACTCCCCGATACGCTTTGCGGTCGACTGCCACAAGATCTTAAGTTCTTCAGGCGATACAAAGTAACGACCCTTTCCGTCTAACTGCTCGACTATGAACTTTTGTCCTGCGACGCCAACCACTGTTCCGCGGCTCGTCACAAGCCCTCTTGCCGCGCGCCAGTCATCGTGCCCAGCAGCCTTCGCCATGCTGTCTACCAGCTGAACGACATCCCGAGCATCTTCCAGCCTAGATCCGCGCTCCATGACGCGCGGGCGTCCTTCATCATCGGTGTACCTGCTTTCTGTAACAACTCCCCACCGACCATCCGGTAACTTATTCCACTCAGAAACCTTCCATGAAGACCGCAGATCAATCGTTTGATCACTTCGCCTGACGGGCATATCGGCTCCAGGACCAAACTCTCGACGAAAAAATTGGTCCTTTTCAGCCCGGTCTTGTAGCTTTTGTAACTCACCTGTTGGAACAACTTTTCCCATAGCCAAACGACCCGTGCTTGAGTCTACCACCCCAACCGCAGTAACAGGCTGGTGCTCACCATCATCTAGCACCCTGACGCCATTACCCACAATAATCCATCCATCTTCAAGGGTTGTTTGACCAGTCGGCCTCCCCTGTTCGTCCCTCTCATTTCGCGCCACAGTCACGTTAGTCTGCTCCCCAGTAAAA
>JBDHUL010000001.1:0-56744 GCA_039812985.1 Saccharimonadaceae bacterium (SeqCode) | reverse complement strand
TCACCAAAAAACATGCTCATCGAAAGATGAGTGTTTTTTTGCCCAAGGAAGGGGTAGAGCTGCTTGGCCTGCGTGGGAATTGAACGGTCCGAGCATTCTTTGCCAAACATTGAGGCAAGCCACGAGGCGGCACGACAGCGAAAAACAAAGTTTGCTACTTGCTACCAGTGAGCCAATAGTTATCGTAGAAGGGCCAGAAGCACCTAGTTTTTATAGTAACTTCGTATCTGGAACAGAAAATAAAACGCAGCGGCAGCGCCAAGGAGTCCACCAAGCAGCGCGCCTATATTAAGCCCATAGGTAAATGAGTTGAACAGGCTGTAAGCGAGACTGAGAAGGTCGGCGTAGAACAAGAGGAGCCAGCCGTTTCGCTGACGCTTGAGCAACATGGGTATTGACACAAACATCACGACAACCTGGATGACGAGCATGACGATGGCAATGTAGTACGTTACCCCAACGGCCTGAGGAACATACGCACCGTACATGCTTCCTATGTAGCTAAAAATAGCAAATGCTCCAAAGATAAGAGGCAAGAATAGTAGCCCGACGACCAGGGTGATCCATGGGCCGTATTGCACGATCCAGTCTTTGAGGCCCTGTGGTAGCTGGAAAGGCATTTTGGCTACGAGCATATCATAGAGCCATGCCTCAAATTGGGCAAGCGGGCCGCTGACGGGCGGATCGGGGTGCACGGGCGGCTTTGGTTGTGGCGCAACTGGTGCCGGTGTCTGTGCCGGCGATGGACCCTCGGTGGTTGGTTTTTGTTGATCCATAAAGTGTTTCCTCCCCCTTGCGGCTCTGGCCGCATAATGATTGTATCTATGGTTATACGCCGGTTAGGACGTATTGTAAATAGGTCAACGTGCTTGCCTAGCCGCATTATCCCGCGAGCGCGTAGGATGACGAGCGGGCGCACTGCGGGTTAGAAATTTGTGCTACCAGGTTGTTTGGATACCGGTAAATCAAAAACGGAATGAATTGAATCGAATTGAATCGACGGGAATAAAGATTTCACTACACCCCTGGAAAATTGGAAAACTTGTAAATTTTCTCAGATGATAGGGTGGCACCTTAAAATACCTTAAAACATGGGTGAACGAAGTGGGAGGTGGAAGTATGTATAGGTGCAAGTATGGGAGATCAAGATCGCTGGATTTGGATTGTGGAGTGGATTGCGAGGAGAGGTTCCTAAGAATATGAGGACTGAGCGCGTTCGAGGAGGGCGCGTACAATATCGGCGGTGACACTTTCCCGATCTTTGGTGCCATCAATTTCGATGAGAAGGCCTTTTTCGCGGTAAAATTCGATGACCGGGAGGGTTTGTGTGTTAAATTTACTGATTCGATTCCGGAGTACATCTTCATCACCGTCATCCTGGCGTTCACCACGGTCAGTAGCTTGCTGCGCTACGCGGTATCTTTCGAAAACGGCATGATCGGGAGTCACGAGGTATATAACAGCCTTTGTTGGGTGGCCGGTTTCTTCTGTTGCACGAAAGATGACGTGCTCTTCGCCTTTCATTCGGCCGATAGAACTCAAGACAAGCGGCTTGCCAACAAGTTCGGGCTTGGAGAAATACGGCAGCATAATATCGAAGAACATATCCGAGGGGATGAGTGCGCCGGTTGCCATAATCTCTTGAAGCGCCTTGTTGTCAGTTTGCTCTCTGAAAATAGCTCCGCTTCCAAATGTAACGCCGTCGAGGAGTTCAGCAATAGCCTCGCACTGAGTATCTTTGCCGGAAAAAGGAAGACCAAAGAGGTTAATTGAGCCACTTCCAAGCCAAGTTTTGATGCGAGAAATATGTTCCATGCGATCAGTATACACGACAGGGTAGTGGTGCCAAAGTGTTTATGCTACTATTATAGTTAGCCAAAATATAAGTGTTAAGAAGGGCGGGCCATGTACAAATACCTCAAGTTTTTCGAAGAATTATCTATCGAAGATATTCCGGTTGTGGGTGGAAAGAACGCTAGTTTAGGCGAGATGTACCATCACCTGAAACCGAAAGGCGTGAACTTGCCAAATGGCGTTGCAACAACTGCCGATGCGTATAGGTACTTTTTGCAAGAAGCCGGACTGAACCAGCGGATTGAAGAAACGCTTGCCGGACTGGATGTCAGCGATGTGCGTGAGCTTGCTCGTCGTGGGGCAGCTATCCGTGACATGATTGTTGAGGCCGAGTTTCCCAAAGATTTTGAAGAAGAAATTGTGAGAGGCTATCAAGAACTTTGCCGTAAATGCGGCCATGACAAAGACGACCTCGTGTGCGCCATACGCTCAAGTGCCACGGCCGAGGACCTGCCGAATGCGTCATTTGCCGGCCAGCAGGCGACATTTTTGAACATCAAAGGTGTGCCTGCGGTACTACAGGCTACGAAAGAATGCATCGCCAGTCTGTTCACCGACAGGGCCATCGTCTACCGTGTCACCAACGGTTTTAACCATATGAAAGTGGCTCTTAGTGTCGGTATACAGCAGATGGTAGCGGTGCGGAGCGAATGCGCTGGTGTCATGTTTACTATTGACACTGAGTCCGGGTTTAAAAACGCTGTCATTGTCAGCTCTATCTATGGCCTGGGCGAAAATATTGTCCAAGGGCACGTCAGCCCAGACGAGTTTACCGTGTTCAAACCGACCATGGCGATACTCAAACGCAAACTGGGCACGAAAAAAGTCAAAATGATCCCGGTGGCAGGCAGTAAAACGAAAAATATTGAGGTACCGGTGCATGACCAGGAGCGGTATTCGATCACTGACGACCAAGTAAAAACGCTTGCTGACTGGGGAATGAAAATAGAAGAGCACTATGGTCATCCTATGGATATAGAATGGGCGCTCGACGAAGATGATGGACAGCTCTACATCGTGCAGGCCCGCAGCGAGACGGTGCAGTCGCGGCGTAATGTCAATGTTATCGAAGAGTACAAACTACAGGAAGAAGGCCACCAGCTTGTCAAAGGGACGAGCGTGGGTAACAAAATAGGCGCTGGTAAAGTGAACAAGATCATGAGCGTGAAGGATATTGATGATTTCCGGGCAGGTGACGTACTCGTGACAGAGATGACCGATCCGGACTGGGTGCCTATTATGAAAATCGCCTCAGCCATCGTTACTGACAAGGGCGGGCGAACCTGTCACGCGGCTATTGTCAGTCGTGAACTTGGTATTCCCTGCGTGGTCGGGACGGGCAACGCCTCAGAGGTGATTCACGACGGTCAGGAGGTAACCGTGAGTTGTACGGGTGGCGATGAGGGATATGTGTACGAGGGAATCCTCCGCTATGAAGTTGAAAAAACCGATGTCGAGCACCTCGAGCGGCCTGCAACGAAGATGATGATGAACATTGGTTCGCCTGACCAGGCCTTCGCCTACTCACTTATACCAAACGACGGGGTAGGACTCGCCCGCGAAGAATTTATCATCGACAGCCATATTAAAATTCACCCGCTGGCATTACTGCGTTTTGATGAGGTGAAGGACAAAAACACTCGGGCGCAAATACGTGAACTAACAAAGGGGTATGATGACAAAACGCAGTACTTTGTCGATAAGCTTGCCGAGGGCATCGCCATCATCGGAGGGGCGTTTTATCCAAACGATGTGATTGTTCGGTTTAGTGATTTCAAAACCAACGAGTACGCCAACCTCATTGGCGGGGCGCAGTTTGAACCAACCGAAAACAATCCGATGATCGGGTGGCGTGGCGCAAGCCGGTACTATAGCGACCAGTACCGAGCTGCCTTTGAACTTGAATGCCAAGCCTTTTTAAAGATTAGAAACGACTTCGGGCTGACAAATGTCAAAGGTATGATACCCTTTTGCCGTGACCTTGAAGAAGCACACAAAGTGCAAGATGTTATGGCGGGCGTTGGGTTAAAGCGTGGCGAAAATGGGTTTCAGTTGTATATGATGGTTGAAATACCGTCAAACGTTATGCTGGCCGACAAATTTGCCGAACTCTTTGATGGCTTCTCCATCGGCAGTAATGACCTGACACAGCTAACCCTCGGGGTTGATCGTGACAATCATACGGTCGCTCACATTTACAACGAAAATAACCCAGCGGTAAAAGCGATGATTCGCCAAACTATAAAAGTTGGGAAGGAAAAGGGCATTAAGGTTGGTATATGCGGCCAAGCGCCATCGGACTATCCGGAGTTTGCGCGCTTTCTCGTCGAAGAAGGCATCATGAGTATGTCGCTTGCGCCCGACACGTTGGTGAAAACGACCATAGATATTCATGACACAGAGAAAAAACTGGGGAGATAACTGGTTTTTCAGAGACAGTTCGTGTACACTGGGTGGTCGATATGACAAATATACGACTCGCACACCTTAACTACTTACCAGCTATAAAACGAACAAAAATCGTTGCTACCATCGGTCCAGCTTCAGATAGCTATGAAACCATAGAGGAGCTGATTCACGCTGGGGTGAACTGTCTACGGATAAATTTTAGCCATGTTGGAAAGAACGGCCATTCGAACTACGACTGGGCTGCCCAGGTCATCAAGGACATACGTCGTGCCAGTCGCAAGCTAAAAAAACCAGTCGCTATTTTGCAGGATCTTCAGGGTCCGAAAATCCGTCTCGGAGAGATAGAAAATAACCACTACCAGATTAAGACTGGTGATGAGATTCATCTACGTTATGACACCCACCATGAAGGGCATGTCGTTCCTGTGCAACATGACATCAGCCAGAAAGTTAAGGTTGGTGATCGCGTGTTTATATTTGATGGCAAGATTAAGGCGATTGCAACGTCGGTCAACAAAGAAACGCACACGGTGACTGCGACTGCCCAAAACGGCGGTGTCCTCATGAGCAAAAAAGGCATCAATCTGCCGGACACGGACTTTACTGGCGAGGTGTTGACCCCGAAAGACTTAGAAGATGTTGATTTTGGCGCCACGCAGGACTTTGATTATGTTGCGCTCAGTTTTGTGCACCGCGCGACGGATGTTGAGATGCTGCGGGCCTACTTAGCCGAAAAAAATTATGATGCGCACATCGTGACCAAACTGGAAACCGAAACGGCAGTTGACCCAGAGGAATTGGAGCATATTGTTTCGGTGAGCGATGTCGTGATGGTTGCGCGCGGTGACCTTGCGTATGAGGTTGGCCCAGAGCTAGTACCGGCTATTCAGCGCGAAATAATTGCCTTGTGCCAAAAACATGCCAAAGTAAGCATTGTCGCGACACAGGTGCTCGGTACGATGACCGATAGCCCGCAGGCGACTCGAGCTGAGGTGAGTGATATAGCAAATGCCGTTATACAAGGGGCTGATGCTATCATGATGAGCGAAGAAACTGCCATGGGACACTATCCGTTGCAAGCAGTTGAAACGATGAAACGGACTATTCTCGCGACTCAGGAAAACGTACCAATTCAGCCGCTCGCTATACCGGATGATATGGACACGATTGCGGCAGTTATCAGCCATTCGGCTGTCAAGGCAGCCCATTATTTGAAGGCTGCGGCGATTGTAGCCGAAACGAAGAGCGGAGCTACGGCGGCCTATATAGCCGCTAACCGGCCATCGCGGGAGATTATTGGGGTATCGAGTAGCCGACGTGTTGCTCAGCAACTTTGTTTGTTTTACGGAGTGAAGAGTTTTTACAGAGAAGATGGTGAGAATGCTGGATTTAAACTGGCTCAGGAGCTTGCCGGTGGCGATTTGCTGCACGAAGGCGACCAGGTAGTGCTTGTCAGTGGTAAGCAGCCGGGAGTGATGGGTGGTACTGACACGATTCGCGTGAGGACCGTCTAGCGGGCTAGGTCTCTCTGAGTGTATCGGGAACACGTTTGGACGGACGTCTTCCTTTTCATAAAGTTGGATTGCGATGAGGCCATGAGTGTCATTCACCGCACGCCCTGCTGTATGATATGATACATACATGAAACAGGGTGGGTTCTATAAAATGTCTATGCGCGACGTGCCTCTCGACGGAAAAGTCGTACTGGTGCGAGCTGACTACAACGTACCTCAGGAGAGTGGCGCGATAAAAGACGATTATCGTATTCGTTCAAGCATACCAACGATCGAAGCGTTGCTTGCACGAGGGTGTACAGTGGTGCTTATGGCACATCTCGGGCGGCCTGGCGGAAAGGTGGCACCAGAACTAAGCCTCTCACCCGTGGCTCAACGGCTGAGGGAGCTGCTTGGACGTTCGGTGCGGTTTGTTGATGACTGTATTGGTGATAAAGTTGTCACAGCTATAAAACACGCCGGTAAAGGGAGCGTGTTGTTGCTTGAAAACGTGCGCTTTTACCCTGGTGATGAAACGAATGATCGAGTTTTTGCCCGTGACCTGGCCCAGAGTAGCCAGGCAAGCTATTTTGTCGAAGATGGGTTTGGGGTGGCGCATCGGGCTCAGGCGTCGACGAGTGCTATCACCGAGTTCTTGCCCAGTGTTGCCGGGCTCCTTCTTGAAAAGGAATACATGACGATCACGCATGCCATGAAAGACCCAAAGCGTCCGCTTGTGGCTGTGCTGGGCGGTGCGAAAATATCTGACAAAATCCAGCTTGTGGAGAAGTTTGTTGAGATCTCTGACACGGTGATTATCGGTGGGGCAATGGCAAATAATTTCTTACAAGAAAAAGGCTTTCCAGTCGGCAAGAGCCTGGTCGAGCAAGGAGCTGAGCGTGTCGTACGCGACGTCGAGGCGGCCGTTGCTAAAAAAGTTGGCCTCGACGAAGCTGAAGATTTTTTCATCCTGCCAACCGATGTCGCAGTTGCAAAAGACCTATCGGCGCAAGCAGAGCGGGTTGAAAAGTCTGCTCGCGACGTCGATCAAGATGACATTATCCTTGATATTGGGAGTAAAACAATGGCTCGTATTGACCACGTGCTCGCGTCGGCCGGGACGGTCATTTGGAACGGAACACTAGGGCGCGCAGAAGTACCGCAGTTCGCTCATGGGTCGGCCAGGCTAGCGTTATTTCTTGCGACTCATAAAACGGCCATTACCTCTGTCGTAGGCGGCGGCGATACGGCCGACTTTGTGTTGCACTGGGATGCTGCCCATGGCGACAGCTTTGGGCTGGTATCGACCGGTGGCGGGGCGAGCCTAGAGCTTATGGCGGGAAAAAAACTTCCAGGTATAGAAGTGCTTATGGACGCTCGCTAACGTATGGGGTACAATAAACGTAAGCAATATAACAACAGGAACGGTTGATGCGGAAAAAGCTGATAGTCGGCAACTGGAAAATGTACCACAATACGCACAAAGCAAGCCTTTTGCTCCATCGTTTAAGTGAGAAGGTGCGGGTACCCCGTTCCGTTGATGTCGTGCTGTGCCCAAACTTTTTAGCCCTCCAGTCGCTCAGTTTGCAGGTGAACCATCGTCAGTTCAAACTTGGCGCCCAGAACTGCTACTGGCGTGATGAAGGGGCGTTTACCGGAGAAGTATCCGCGGCTATGCTCCACGGTGTGGTGGATTACGTACTCGTCGGGCATTCGGAACGGCGACATGTATTTCACGAAACAGAACGGGATATTCGACAAAAAGTCCAGGCCGTCATCCGTAGCCGGATGAAACCAATTTTATGTGTCGGGGAAACAGCCCACGAACGCGCCGAAGGAGAAACGGTTGAAGTTGTGCGTGACCAACTTACCAGCGGTCTTGCAAATGTGACGAGCGAGGAGATGTCCGAAATTGCCATAGCCTATGAACCAGTCTGGGCGATTGGCAGTGGGAAAATACCCTCTCTTAAAGATGTTATCGTTGTTGAAAAAGCAACTAGAAAGCATATTGCTGCGCTTTATGGCAAAAAGGCTTCGGAGGCTATCAGGTTCCTATATGGTGGCAGTGTCAATGCTTCAAACGCTTCGGGTTTTCTACAGGAAAGTGGCATTGATGGCCTGCTCATCGGTGGAGCGAGCTTACAACCTGAGGTGTTTGCTGAGATTGTAAAACAGGCTGGAAAGCAACAGAAGAAGTAGGATAACATAAGGGTAGGCATGGACGATATCAATTTCGACGAACTAGATAAAGCAATAAATTCGGTGCTTCGGCAATCAAGCCCCGCCTCGCCCCTTGTTGATGCAGGGGCAGCTCCAAAGACACCGTCATCATTGGGTACGGATGATCTTCCGGTTGCTTCATCTGTCCAGAAGCCTCGAGGTCAGTTCATGGATATGGTACATCCCTCATCTGACATGACGCCGTCTGCTCCAGCGCGTTCGGTGAGTCGACAATCGGTTGTATTGCAACCGCTGCATCCCGACATTGTCGAAGCGGTCCCCCAACCTATAAGAGGTCAGGCAAGGAGCACGCCGCCACAGTCTGAACAGGGTGTTGAGACTCCTGAAGAGACAAAGCCGCCGGTTGAGAATGCAGGTACGGTAACGCAAACGCCTCATTCAGAATGGCCAGATCCACTAGACGTTATGGCTAAAGCAGAGAATCGATCAGCATCGACACAAGACACCGATGACGACAACTCTGACCTTCCTGAGATTGCGCATGCGGAATCTGGGTTTGCGACGGCAATGAATGGTTCCACGGACGCGCATCCCAACTCAGCGCTACATGAGCTAGCCGAGACTCCGGAATCACTCCATGAGCCCGTTCAGACACCGTTTATCAATGCAAACGATGTCGAAAAACGGCCGCTTGGAGCATTTGCGAGTGCTGGCACAGAGAAAGATAACACAGCTGGTATTTCAGATAATGCCCACTCAGCGCGGAGCGACACCGATGAAGATCATCAGGGCGAGCCGCTACCAAAAGTACCCTTGCCAGAGGAACTTGCCCCTGATGTGGTTTCGGTTGAGTCTGACAATACATCTATCACGGGAGAAGAAGCTGATGAAGAGTCGGGCAATAATGATCTCGTGGCCGACACTGGCAGGGCGACATCTATTCCTCAGCAGTACAAGGTTGCCACAGGGGCAGATGACGGTCAGAACGAAGTCCACCCGGTATTCGACACAAAAGAATACCATCAACCCATAGCCGCCCCGCCCAAAAAGGGACATAAGGCGCTTTGGATAACGCTATTGCTCATCGTGTTGACATCGCTCGGGGCAGCAGCTTGGTACGCGATATTTGTCATGAAACTTATCTAACGAGAAAAACACAACAACTTTGGGTCTCTGGGTCGTATACAATGGAAGACGACTATGGATGTTTTTGCGGGACTCAACGAAGCACAGGCCGGTGCAGTACGTCACGGCGACGGGCCGTTGCTGTTGCTTGCTGGAGCAGGCTCGGGGAAGACCAAAACACTTACTCACCGCATCGCGCACCTTGTGCAGGGCGGCGTGCCTACTCATGCGGTGCTCGCGGTGACATTTACGAACAAAGCTGCTAAAGAAATGCGTGAGCGTTTGGGGGCGCTACTCGGCGAAGACGCCAGCAGTCGTGGCTTTATGCCTTGGATGGGGACATTTCACTCTATATGTGTTCGGATGTTACGTTACGATGGTGAGCATATAGGAGTACCGAAAAACTTTGTTATCCTTGATGAATCTGACCGGTTGGGGTTTATCAAGGCCGTGATGAAAGAGCAAAATATCTCTGAAAAAAGTTATACACCACGTTCTATCGGTAGCCTTATAAGTAGTGCAAAAAACGAAGGTGTGTCAGCCGCCGAGTATGCTGAAACGGCGCACCTTCCCTTGCAGCGGGTAGTAGCGAACGTGTTCCCTCGTTATGAACGGTTGAAAAAAAATGCTCAGAGTCTTGATTTTGATGACCTGCTACTTGAGACATTGCGTTTGCTGAGTGATGTCCCGCCGGTGCGCGAGACCTGGCAGCGCCGGTTTAGAGCGGTATTGGTCGATGAGTACCAAGACACCAATAAAGTACAGTATCGCCTCATAAGACTACTCACAGGCGACCACGAAAATATTTGTGTTGTCGGGGACGACTGGCAGTCAATATATAGCTGGCGTGGAGCCGACTTTACAAACATACTCAACTTTGAGCGAGATTTTCCGGGCGCGACAGTCATAAAGCTTGAGAAAAACTATCGATCGACCAAGCCTATTCTCGACGCTGCTCACAATGTCATTACGAAAAACCAGCAGCGATCTGACAAAAAACTCACTACCGACCACGACGGGGGTATGCCCGTACAGGTCGTGCACGTGTCAAGTGAGTTGCATGAGGCCGAAGCGATTGTGAGTCGCATAAAGCTGGCGGTTGATGCGCGTATGCGGGGTTTTCAGGACTTTGCGGTGTTGTATCGTACTAACGCTCAGAGTCGCGCGCTTGAAGAAGCCATGGTACGTTACAGCGTACCGTACAAGATGGTGGGTGGCACGCGGTTTTACGATCGAGCTGAAGTCAAGGATATACTATGCTACTTGCGGTTACTCTATCAACCCTCAGATCTTGCCAGTTTTCGTCGGGTTGTGAATGTGCCAGCACGCGGTCTTGGCGACGTGAGCGTTGAGCGTTTTTTGACTTGGGCAGAAACGACAGGGCTTACGCTTGTTGCGGCTATGAATCAGGTTGAGCTCTGTAATGATCTGACGCCGCGGGCGCGAACAGCGCTCAAAGACCTTGGTGATGCGCTCACTCATCTTGCAGCTGAAGTGCCCGATGTGCCACTTGCACGACTCATCCAACTGGTCATACGACGGTTCCGGTATCTCGAGTATCTTGATGATGGCACTGTGCGGGCCGAAGAGCGTCAGGAAAACGTCAAAGAGCTCGTCAGCGATGCCGAAGACCGTCCCGATACGGACTTACAAACATATCTCGAGGAAGTTGCGCTTGTGTCTTCAGCCGACGATATGGCGAACAAGCCGGCTGTCACACTCATGACGCTGCATGCCGCAAAAGGTCTGGAGTTTCCAGTAGTGTTTATGGTCGGTATGGAAGAGGGGTTGTTTCCGCAGACTCGAGCACTCTACAACCAGTCTGAGCTCGAGGAGGAGCGGCGTCTTTGCTACGTGGGGATGACACGTGCTCGTGAAGAACTCTATTTGCTGACCGCAAGTTCGCGGTTGTCATTTGGATCACGGCAATATAACCCGCCATCGCGGTTCCTCGACGATATGGAGGTAGCGCAGGTGGCGCCAAGTGAAGCGATGGCGTTTGGCGCGGCGCACGAACCGCGGGTCGTGCTGGATGAAGAAGTCGATTTTTCAAGTGGTGACCGGGTTAAGCATCAACTTTTTGGCGTGGGCAGGGTAGTTGCAGTTGATGGAACGATGCTCAAGATTAGCTTTGGTGCTCGGGGTATTAAAACGCTTAATGCGGCATTTGCTCCTCTTGAGAAAGCATGAGTTCAATTTGCATGACCCGGGCTGATTTGGTACAATGGTTGCCAGTTTGTTCGAGAGACAAACACTTGATGTATGAAATTAACCTATCGTCGTTTTCACCACGCTTTCTTGACGCCGCTTAATGGTATTGCCTTGCTCGCAGTTATCGTTTTTGCCGGCCTGGTTATTTTTGTTCCGCAGGTATTTGCAGCAAGCGCTAAAACCTTGACCGTACAGCGTTTGGTCACGATACACGATGGATCAAAAGAGATAACAGTATTCACCAAAGGCGAAACAGTCGGTGATGCGCTTGCCCAGGCAGATGTTGCAACCAGTCAAAAAGACATCGTGGAGCCTGCTATCACCGAAAAACTCGAGGCAAAAACCTACCAGGTCAATATTTTCCGAGCACGGCCGGTGGTGATTGTCGATGGTGCGACACGGTTCAAAGTCGTTACTGCCGAACAAAGCCCGCGACTCATCATGAAGGCTGCTGGGTTGCCTTACTATGACGAAGATGTTACAGCGCTTGAGCGAGTCGATAGCGTACTTAGTGAGGGCGGTGCGGGACTACGCCTTGTTGTGAGGCGTGCGACGGTATTTAACCTTACGCTGTACGGCAAACAGTTTGAAGCCCGCACTCAGGCAACTACGATTGAGCAGCTTTTGAAGGAAAAAGGAGTTACTCTCGGAGTGGCTGACGGTGTTTCACCTGCTTTGTCAGCTCCAATTTCGCCAGGGATGAATGTGCGTATTTGGCGAAATGGTAAACAGACCGTTACTCAAGAAGAAGTCATGACGCGTCCAACTGAAGAAATTAAAGATGCTGAAAAAACACTTGGACTGCGAGAGGTTAAAGAGGTGGGCGCTGACGGTAAGCGAAATGCAACATACGAAATAGAGACAAAGGACGGCGCCGAGGTCTCACGTAAAGAAATTGCCAGCGTTGTTACGCTAGCCCCAGTTAAGCAGGTTGTTGTAGTTGGCACAAAGGTGGTGATGCCGGCTGGCTCGCACACCGACTGGATGGCAGCGGCCGGGATTTCCACCTCAGACTACGGGTATGTCGAATTTATCGTCAGTCATGAATCTGGTTGGGGCGCAACAAAATCAAACTACAGCGGCTCAGGTGCTTATGGTCTCTGTCAGGCATTGCCTGGTAGTAAGATGGCATCGGCCGGAAGCGACTGGGCGACAAACCCAATTACGCAGTTACGTTGGTGCAACGGCTATGCTGTTGGACGGTATGGTAGTTGGGCGGGTGCGTATTCCTTCTGGATCAAAAATCACTGGTGGTAGCCGCGTGCCCAAGAAAGCCCTGGGGCAACACTGGCTGAAAGATCGTCGCATGCTTGAACGTATTGCCGATTCGTTGCCGCTTGGCGATCAGGATACCGTACTTGAAATTGGTCCGGGTCTCGGAACACTGACCAGTGTATTGCTTGGCAGGGTGGAGCGCGTTATTGCGGTTGAGTACGATGCTCCTCTCGCACGAAAGCTTCCCGGCCAGTTCCCGGGCAAGAATCTGACAGTTGTCCAGGCGGATATTCTGACGTACAACCTCAACACTATGCCGAAAGGGTACAAAGTGGTGGCAAATGTGCCATACTATATTACCCAAAAAATACTTGAACATATGCTTCGATCCTTCAATCAGCCGGCTGCTATGGCGTTGCTTGTTCAGCAAGAAGTGGCCGATAAACTAGCAGCTGGGCCCGGAAAGCTGACGCCCGTTGCAGTTAAAACGCAGTTACACTACGACATACTTTGTGGTACACGTGTTCCAAAAGAGTATTTTACTCCGCCACCAAATGTCGATAGTCAAGTAGTTATATGCACAAAAAAACACGTGGACAAATATGTAGAAACAAATCAAAAGGATGTTTGGCGAGTGATTGATGCAGGATTTTCGACGCCCCGTAAGAAACTAAAAACCGCCCTTGCCGGCGGACTAGGGCTGGCGAAAGATGATGCCGAATCTCTCTGTCGCCAGGCTGATATCGCAGCCGACGAACGTGCGGCCGATGTTCCAGTTGGGTCGTGGGTAGTGCTCGCAAGACTTTATGGTTCACGCTGATCAGCCCACCTGCTTTCCACGAGGCTTAAGGACGGCGGTATCGTCGAAAGATGATGGGACGATGCTCGACCGCACCCAAGACTTTCACGCTGAAGCAGTTGTTCGAAACCGTTTAGCGTTTTGCCGGCAGGTTGGGGTTGGTTACGAGCAGTGTGTTTACCAGAAAGTGCAGTATGGGAGTGACCAAACATATACCGTAGTAACTGAGGTAGTGCCCGATGATGCATCAAAGCATACACCTGGGGTGGCGGCTGATATGTTATTTACTGACCGGCCCGGTGTGGGCCTGTTTTTACCGGTCGCCGACTGTGTTGCGACGATTATGTACGACCCAAAGCGCCGGTATCTCGCGATGTTACATTTGGGGCGCCACAGCACGTATGCAGATTTGCCCACGTGTGCGACAAGGTATTTTTCAGAGAAAGGATCCCGATCCGAAGACGTGATTGTCTGGATGAGTCCGCACGCCGGCCCAGCGTCATATTCGCTTGCATGGTTTGACCGACAGGATGACCCAACATGGAGCGGTTTGTATGCTAGGCACGGGAGCGGGTATTATCTCGATCTTGCTGGCTACAACCAGCGGCGACTGATTGCGGCAGGTGTATTGTCCCATAATATCACCGTGTCGTATGTCGATACTGTCACCAATAACCAATATTTTTCTCATTCGTCGGGTGATGTTGGCGGGCGGATTGCGGTGCTCGCCATGATGACATAGTCTCTGTTATACTGGTGGACAATGACGAAAAATACCCTCTACATCTGCACCGCAATCCCCTACGTCAATGGGCCGCCGCATATTGGACACGCAATGGATTATCTGCTCGCCGATATCTGGGCACGATACCAGCGCGCCCAAGGCAAAACCGTTCGATTTCAGGTAGGTACCGATGAGCATGGCAACAAAATAGCCGCTAAAGCCGCTGAAAATGGACAAGAGCCCAAAGCTTTCACCGACGCTATGGCAGAGTTGTACGAGCGCTTTATTAAGAAATTGGGCGTTGAGTACTCGGACTTTATTCGGACAACTGACGTGCACCACGAGGCTGCCGTACAGTTCATATGGGAAAAACTCCAACCTTATATCTATAAAGGGACGTATGAAGGATGGTACTGTGTGGGGTGCGAGAGTTTTGTGACTGAAAAAGAGGCCGCTGACAACAATGGCGTCTGCCCTGACCACAACCAGCCCTATCAGCGTCTGAGCGAAGAAAATTATTACTTCAAGTTGAGTGCATTTGGGGATAAGATAAAAAGTGCGCTTGAGTCACATCGGCTTACTATCGTCCCCGAGTTTCGGAAAAAGGAATTCATGGCTCTGCTCGATAGCGGATTGCAGGACGTGAGTGTGTCGCGTCCGAAAAAAAATCTCAGCTGGGGAATACCGGTACCGAACGACCCGTCGCAGGTAGTGTACGTATGGATTGATGCGCTTTCGAACTATCTGACTGTGCTTGGCTACCCTGACAACCCCAACTGGCAGAACTATTGGCCAGCCGATGTACAGGTGATTGGCAAAGATATTCTACGGTTTCACGCCGCAATATGGCCGGCGATGCTCATGGCGCTTGACCTGCCGCTGCCAAAACGGCTACTTGTGCATGGTCACGTCGTTTCCGGCGGCACAAAGATGAGTAAGTCGCTTGGCAACGTCATTGACCCGAACGGCATCATCGATGACTACGGGTTGGACGCCTTCCGCTACTATTTTTCGCGTCATGTTCCAACGCTCGATGACGGCGATTTTACGTGGGAAAAATTTGACGCTGCCTATAACGGCGAACTCGCCAATGACCTCGGCAACCTTGTTTCGCGCGTCGCGAGAATGGTGCTCAACTATCAGGCGGGTGTGGTGGGTGATGGCTTGCAGGCCGAACATGATTCGACGGCTTATCGCGAGGCTATGGATAGTTTTGAATTCAATAAAGCGTTCGACGAACTGTGGGTAATGGTGCGCGCCCTCAATCAGTACCTTGAAAACGTCAAGCCTTGGGAGATTGCCAAGCAACTGGGCAAGGATTCTGAGGCTGAAAAGCACCTCGGAGAGGTACTCGCTCATAGCGTCGGTTCTCTCAATCAGATCGCTTATCTATTGGCGCCGTTTTTACCAATGGCATCGACGACGATCCTCGAGACGTTTAAAGACGGTGTGGTGCGGGCTCAGCCAGAGGCGATGTTCCCCCGAAAATCACGCCACGCTGCTGAACCAGCTGTATGACCTATACCGATACCCACTGCCACATCCATGATCCAGAGTTTTTTCCCGCAGGCGGACAGCCTGAGTATGAACGTGCCCAGGCAGCAGAGGTAAAACGGTTATTGTGTGTCGGTACGAGCATTAACAGCTCGAAGCAAGCACTCAACTTTAGCTATGGACGCGAGGGTGTGTTTGCGACAGTTGGTATTCACCCGCACGATGCAACGCATCTTCTGTCGCTGTTTGACGAGTTTCGGCAGTGGTGCGTTGAACATGTCACCGAAAAGATAGTGGCAATTGGCGAAGTCGGACTCGACTACTACTACATGAACAGCCCACGACAGCTCCAGCTGGAGTTACTCGAGAAGCATATAGACCTTGCATTGTCGCTTGGGCTCCCGCTTGCATTTCATGTTCGGGAGGCTTTTGATGACTTTTGGTCAGTTCTCAACAACTTTACAGGGGTGAGGGGGGTATTACATAGCTTTACGGACAATATACCGAACATGGAAAAAGGGCTTTCGGCAGGGCTGTATGTTGGGGTGAACGGTATTGCCACATTTGCCCGTGACCGTGATGACGTGACGCGAACAATTCCTCTCGAGAAGCTGCTGCTGGAAACAGACGCACCATTCTTGACACCAGTACCAAACCGTGGTAAGATAAACGAGCCGGAGAATGTGCCGCTCATAGCGTCATTCGTGGCAGAACTTCGAGGCGTATCCGTCGAAGCACTCTCACGAGCGACCGAGCAGAACGTAAACCGACTATTTTTCTAAACAAAAAGTTCTAACCGTCAACATCCAACAACTGAGGGTGGAGATAGTTTCATGAACACTAATAACGAGCAAAGCACTGGTATATATACGGGAAGCACTGGTATATTTACGGCCGGAAGAAAGTCTCAACGCGAGGTGGACGATTATTTTTCGAAACAGGTGCAGGGTATTAATATAAAAGACCTCAGCGACGCAGCCTTTGCGCACGCGGCGCAGCATTCTGAGGTAACTGCCCAGCGGCAATCTGACGCTGACAAGACAATTAACCTCTATGAACAGCTTCCGGGAGATTCTGGCTGGCTTAATAGTAGTCAAAATAATGACCAAACCCCAGACTCTCCGGAGGGACTCGAGAGCGTGCCAACTGTGTACCACGAGCCAACTTATGACGAGCGGCAACAGGGGGCGGCCGTTACGCGAGCTGAAGAATCACCATCACGCACTGACCGCGGCGAGCACATGAGCCAACAGCCCGAGCTCTCCGATATGGATGCGCAAAAAGATATTCAGGCCATTGAGCATTACGTTGCCGTCTCGCATGCGATGCATTATTCTGGCCTACCGGCGCATGATGATAGGACAAACGAAAAATTGAAACAATCGTGGATAGGTAGGGGTATGCACCTGCTTCTTGGAAGTGCTAAGAAGAATGAAAAGCGCCCAATATCGGTTCGTGAGTGTATCGAGGCAGAAAATAAAATCGGTGCTCAACTGTTCGGCCCGTACCCGGCCGACAAACATCGTGATTTTTTCGTGTTCGATGGCACAACTGTTGTCTGGCGCGAAGAGGGTCGAGACCTTGACAACAAGCCCTATAGCACCATGATACGGTATGAAATACAGCAAGGCGGCATACTGAAGGTTATCTCAGAGCACGGTAAAGTCGTCAAATACACCTATCTCGATGACAGGCATGAGCTACACAATCTCGCTACGGCAATGCAGATGTACTACGAATGTTGCATGGAGGAAGTGTATGGGCTTGATCCGGCAACGGCTCAGCCGCTGGAAACAGCTTCACCTGCTACAATGTAACGCATGGGTGAGCGAACATATTACCTTGACCATGCGGCCGCAACACCTTGTGATGAACGGGTGATTGCTGCCATGGCGCCGTTTTGGGCTGAGACGTTTTATAATCCGTCGGCCGGATACGAAGGCGGACGGATGGCGCGTCAGGCGCTTGAGAACGCCCGTGTCACATGCTCGCGAATACTGGGCGCGAAGCCCTACGAAATAGTGTTTACAGCCGGCGCAACAGAGTCGGTGCACATAGCACTCGGCGGTGTGTTAGCCGGTGGTGGTCATGCGGTTGTGAGCGCGGTGGAGCATGCGGCTGTGCAAGCAGCTGTTGCGTCATATGCTTTTACGGTGGCACACGTCGATGGACGAGGGTATGTCACGCCTGAGGCGGTTGCGGCAGCGGTTAATGACGAAACGGTTGTGGTGAGCGTAGCGCTTGCGGATAACGAATTTGGTACAGTGCAGCCAGTGGCTGAGATAGCACGACGCCTAGAACGTATTCGGAACGACCGGCGGACGCGCGGAGTGGTGACACCGCTGTATCTGCATAGCGATGGGTCGCAGGCGGCAATATCGTTAGACATGAAAGTCTCACGGTTAGGGGTTGATATGCTGACACTCAATGCTGCTAAATGCTATGGCCCAAAACAGGTTGGATTGCTTTGGCTTGGGTCGCAGGTGCGTTTACGGCCGTTCCTCAGTGGTGGTGGACAGGAACGAGGACTACGTAGCGGTACAGAAAATGTTGCTGGAGCAGCTGGTATAGCGACGGCGTTCGAACTTGTTCAGGGCGCCCGTCATAGTGAAAACGAGAGGTTGGCGGTGATGCGCACCGAGCTTATAGGACGACTGTCCGCTGCAGTACCAGACATGGTTGTTGACGGGCATCCGAAAAAGCACCTCCCTGGACATATTCATATTCACCTAGCCGGCCTAGACGCCGAGCGGGTTGTTTTTCGACTGAGTGATGAGGGTATCTACTGTGCCACGGGCGCGGCATGTGCCGCCAACAAGCAAACACGCTCGCTGAGCCTTGAAGCGGTCGGTATGTCACCAGCCGAGGCGGATGGTAGCTTACGTTTGACACTGGGACATCTCAATAAGCTAGAGGATATTCCGTATGTTGCTGGCCGTATTGCGGAGGCAATAGCGAAGGAGCGAGGATTATGATGCGGTTCGGTATATTTTTTGTCGCGGTGGCGCTGGCTATGACGATAGGACTTCCACTCTACCTTGGGCCGGATGATATCGCAGGGTGTCAGTCGCCATCAGAGACGGGCAAATGTCAAAAAGTTGATGCGATTGTGGCGGTGAGCGGCGGCGATACGATGGCTCGGACTGATGAAGCGATAAAACTCTATAAAGCAGGCTGGGCACCACTACTGGTATTTTCTGGTGCTGCCGCCGACAAAAAAGGACCAAGCAATGCAAAAGTCATGCGCGAGCGGGCGCTTCATCAGAATGTACCCAACAAGGATATTCTGACCGATGAGACGAGTGCAACAACGGCTGAGAACGCCCAAAATACCGCTTCCATTGTGAAGAACCGATCGATAAAACGATTACTGCTTGTGACATCAGCGTATCATCAGCGTCGGGCAGGTATAGAGTTTAATAAACAATTGGGAGGCGCGGCAGAAGTTGTCAACCACCCAGTAGCAAACGATAACCAATGGTCAAGCTGGTGGTGGATGACGCCATATGGCTGGGTGCTCGGTGTTGGTGAAATAATCAAAATAATCATTGCCGAAGCGAGCTAGTATGGCTGATCGAGTGTATGTCGGCATGAGTGGCGGTGTGGATAGTTCGGTGACAGCGGCGCTCTTGGTCGAACAAGGCTATGACGTGACGGGCGTGTACATGAAAAACTGGACCGAAGATCTCCCAGGTATGCGCTGTCCGTGGGCTGATGACCTTGCCGATGCAAAACGCGTCGCGGTACAGCTCGAGATACCGCTGAAAGTGTATGATTTTCAGGCGGAATACCGCGAGAAAGTAGTTGAGTACATGTTGGCTGAGTATAAAGCTGGTCGAACGCCCAACCCTGACGTTATGTGCAACCAGGAGGTGAAATTCCGATTGTTTCTCGAAGCGGCACTCGCGGATGGGGCTGACATGATAGCAACCGGGCACTATGCACGGGTGGTGAAAGGCGAGTTACCACAGCCGCGACTATACATCCCAGAGGATACAGTCAAAGATCAAACGTATTTTCTCTACCGCATCACAAAAGAAGCGCTCGGTAAAACTCTGTTTCCACTCGGTATATACACAAAAAACCACGTGAGGAAAATTGCAGAGAAACAGGGACTCGCAACAGCAAAAAAACGTGATAGCCAGGGAATATGCTTTGTCGGATCGGTGGGAGTACATGATTTCTTAGGGCAATACCTGGATGCCGCGCCTGGAGACATCGTTGAAAAAGAATCGGGTGCGGTGCTTGGTCGTCATGACGGAGCGGTATTTTACACGCTCGGACAGCGTCACGGACTTGATGTTGGCGGCGGTATGCCGTACTACGTCGTTGGAAAGGACATGACTAAGAACGTAGTATATGTTAGCCGTAACCTTAACGACGAAGCGATGTGGCGCAACGAGATACGACTTGTCGATGAGCATTGGATACACGAATCACCCCAGGGTAGCGAATTGCTCAGGGTGCGCCTGCGCCACCGGGGGCAGTTGCTTCCGTGCCATTTTGAAGACGGGACATTATTTTTGTCAGAGGCAGAACGAGCAGTGGCTACCGGTCAGTCAGCGGTGGTGTACCGCCGCGATGAAGTACTGGGCGGAGGGATTGTGTCTTAGACGCATACGGACTATACTTTGTGCGTAGAAAAAGGGAGGGAATAAATGAGTAATGATGCATCGTCGATGCGGGGTCGTGTAGATGAGGCTGGAGAGGGTCAGGATAGTACAACACCACAGAGTGGTGCGCTCGAGCAGACTTCTAAAAAGATACCGCCGCAACGACCATGGGCGGCGCTTATCCTGCTTGTCGCAGTAGTTATTTTGGGTGCAGTGGGGTGGGTATTTCGGGATGCTATAGGGGCGGCATTTGGAAAAAAGCCGGTCGCTGTCACGCAGGATGCACCCGCAAAACAATCAGTGTCGGCATTTGACCGACAAAAAGCCAGCGATCCAGAGCTCGCCCGGTTTGTTACGCCGACTACTGGTGAAACTTGGCTTACTTCACCGAAAGATATAGCGCCGCAGGGGTGGTTTAAGGCCGAGCAGTTGTCGTCCTATGCAGATATCAATACACAGGGGTACTCAAAAACTGCTCAGCAACAGCTTGAGGAAAGTATACCAATCTACAGGGAGGTCGGGTCGAGAAATGGCGCGGCAATTATCTACGCATTTTCACCAAGCTACGGGGTTGGGGGTCTTGGACTGTTGTTTGAAAAGGGCGCTGACGGCCAGGTGACAGTGCTTGTTAACCCGCAAAACATGACTATTGACGACATGGTGAGATACGTGAGCGATCTAAAAACCGATGTACTTACCGCGAAAGTCACCAACCTCGACCAGACCACTCATTATGATTCACTGAACCTTCCGCAGAAAATTGTCTTGCCAAGTGGCGAATTTGTTCTTCGCCCGTCGTATGTGGACATTGCCGATACGCAGATTCGGTCATTTGGTCAAGAGCCAGGAACGACAAAGACACTCATTTATGAACTTGGCGCGAGTCGGTTATATAAAGTTGAACGAACCTACGCCGACACCGGTCTGACAAATATCGGGTATGTCGTGCGGACCCCGTTTAACACCGGGATTGGAGTTGCATATACGCCGAACAAGCTCTCGCTGGAAGGCTATAGCTTTACCAATAACCCGATGCTCCAGTACAAGGATTACCAAGGAAAGCAGCAATATGATGAACTTGTTGCGATTGCCAGAGGGTGCGGCGGCGCAACAGCGGCAGTATCACGAAGCGATAGATTAAAAGATAGCGACTTGGTTGTTGTCGGAAAAACCGATACCGGGAGGGACGTGTATGAGCCAGTCGAAAAAAACAGCGCACTGTATAAAAAAGCTTATGACGAATACAAGCAAAGCTGGTCGCCCGATGTTGTGCCGTTTGGTGACTACGTTGCGCAACACGGACTCGTGGTAATAAAAAACTCGACTGGCGAGCGGCTGGTGTATGTACGCGGTCGGTATGCTATGGCGGGGGGCTGCGCCAAGCCGGTAGTGTATTTGTATCCACCGTCTCCGATGCTTGTGAGCGTGTCAGTAGGGGCAAATGTAACGGAGTCGGATCCGCAGTACGAACCCGGAGGCTGGAAGTACGTTTTGGCGCGCCCCAGCGGACAGCTGATATATAAGGGTAAGCCATATGACTCATTGTTCTGGGAGGGGCAAGGGCATGGGGCGTACCCGGGGATTGTGAGCGGAACGATCGTCAAGCGGGCCGATGCGGCAGCGACTATTCGACGCCAACTCGGCGAACAAGGTTTGAACCAGAAGGAAATCAATGACTTCATGGCTTTCTGGGAGAGTAAAATCCCGAACAAACCATATATTCGATTGACATGGCTCAGCACCGAACAGATGAATATACTCGCACCTCTGCGTATTTCGCCGAAACCGGCCACGATGATTCGTGTGTTCCTCGACATGGATGGCTTTGACACGGCTATTTCGTTGCCATCTCAGAAACTTACGGCGACACCGCGACATGGGTTTACGGTTGTCGAGTGGGGTGGCTTGACCTCTGAGATTCGTCACTAATCTGCTATACTATGTGACAATATGAACGCACAAGATATCCGTAAAGCCTACTTAGATTTTTTTAAAGAGCGCGGTCACGTTATTATTCCGCGAGCGCGACTGGTGCCGGATAACGATCCGACGACCCTGTTTACCGGGAGCGGTATGCAACCGCTGTTACCATATTTGCTGGGTGAAAAGCATCCGAAAGGCAATCGGCTCACCGATAGTCAAACCTGTTTGCGCGCCCAGGATGTAGACGAAGTTGGCGACAATCGCCACACAACATTTTTTGAAATGCTCGGGAACTGGAGCCTCGGTGATTATTTTAAGGCTGAACAGCTCCCTTGGTTTTTTGAATTTCTGACCGACGTGGTTGGCCTTGACCCAAGTAAGCTTTATGTGACGGCGTTTATTGGTGATGAAGCGGCTGGTATCCCAAAAGATACCGAATCGGCCGAATTGTGGGTGGGATTGTTTAAAAACAAAGGCATTGATGCGCTCGTTGCCGATATGGGCTCGGAAGAACATGGCTCAAAACGAGGCATGCAGTCCGGCGAGCGAGTTTTTTACTACGACGCGAGTAAGAACTGGTGGTGTCGGGCCGGCAAGATTGCCGATATGCCGGCAGGCGAACCGGGCGGACCCGACAGTGAAGTGTTTTATGAATTTGACTTTATCGAGCACGACCCAACATACGGCGAGCACTGTCACCCGAATTGCGACTGTGGACGGTATATGGAAATCGGCAACTCAGTATTTATGGAGTACCTACGTACCGAAACGGGATTTGAAAAACTACCAGCCAAAAATGTTGACTTCGGTGCGGGGCTTGAGCGCATCGCTGCCGCTCGGTTAAATTCGCCAGATATGTATAACATTAGTCTACTGAGACCGATTATTGAAAAACTCGAAGCTCTCAGCGGTAAGAAATACGACAGTCATACTGAGAGTATGCGGGTCATTGCCGATCATCTGAGAGCTGCAACGTTTCTTGCGGTGGACGGTGTGGCGCCGAGCAACAAGGAACAGGGTTATGTAATGCGCCGTTATGTACGCCGGGCAGTTCGGTTTGCGTTTGACTTGGGCATCGAACAGAATTTTCTAGAAGTCATTGTGCCGGTCATTGCCGACATGTACGAAGCCGATTTTCCAGAGGTAAAGCAGCAGCGAGAGGCCGTTGTTGCGGTGCTCGTGAAAGAGGAAAAGGTTTTCCGTCAAACGCTACGCAAAGGACTTCAGCAGCTCATGAAGTTCGCGCAGGGCGGCGAGTTAACGGGTGAAGATATTTTTACGCTTTATGATACGTATGGTTTTCCGGTTGAGCTGAGCACTGAAGAGGCTGGGATTCAGAATGTGAAGCTGAGCCCAGCGTGGCGAGACGAGTTCGACGCGCGTATGGCCGAACAACGAGCGCGGAGCCAGACGGCTGCAAAAGGGACGTTCAAGGGTGGTCTGGGCGGGCACACCATGCAGCATAAGCGCTATCATACTGCGACGCATCTGCTGCAGTCGGCGCTTCGCGAGATATTTGGGCCAGAGCTACGCCAACACGGGAGCAATATTACCGAAGAACGGTTGCGATTTGACTTTAACCTTGACCGCAAAATGACATCCGAAGAGGTGAAGCATGCTGAAAATCTCGTGAACCAGTGGATCAAAGAGGACCACCCAGTGAAATATACGCTGTATCCAACTCAGCAGGCCCTTGATATGGGAGCGATCGGACCGTTTGGTGAACGCTATGGCGAAGAGGTAAAGGTCTATCAGATGGGCGAAGACGGTCACGCTGTATCGCTCGAGATTTGCGGCGGTCCACACGTTGACCACACTGGACAGTTGGCTCGGGACGACGATGGAACACCAAACGATAAACGATTTGTCATCACTAAAGAAGAAGCTAGCTCAGCCGGTATTCGACGTATCAAAGCCGAGATGCGCTAGATACCAGGGACTTACCGAAAACTCCCCGCCGTTTTCCAAGTAGTGTATAATCATAAGGAACATGATTATCGACAAATTCAAAAAATACCTGCCCGCAAAACAAACCGCTGGCGACGATATTATCGTTGGACTCGACATCGGGACAGAATTCGTTAAGGCGCTTGTTGCGCGCGTGGAAGGCGATACAATCAAAATCATCGGTGTCGGCCGCAAACACCAGGGCCTTGATGATATGCATAGTGGCGCCATAGCAGATATTGCCGGTGTAGTACGAAACTGTGAAGAAGCTCTGGCGCAGGCCGAAGAGCAAGCCGGCGTGCAAGGGAAAAGAGCCGTTATTGGGATTGCTGGAGAGCTTGTGAAGGGCCTGACCAGTACTATACGCTACAAGCGTCCGCATCCAGATCAGGCACTCGACATACGCGAGATAGAATTCATCATTGAACGGGTACAGGAACGAGCACAGGCCAAAGCACAAAAACAAATCGCGCTCGAAACCGGTAACGAAGATGTTGAGGTTCGACTAGTCAACTCAGCAATTGTGAGCATCCATATCGATGGATATAAAGTTGCTAACCCCATAGGGTTTCAGGGTAAGGATGTCGCGATTCAGATTTATACGGCGTTTGCACCTATGGTGCATATTGGTGCTCTAGAACGAACGGCGAACGAACTGGATCTCGACTTGGTAGCAGTGGCGGCCGAACCGTTTGCGGTCTCGCGTAGCATGCTTGGGGCTGACGCGAGTAGCAATTTTACAGCTGTGCTCGTTGACGTTGGTGGCGGCACGACCGACATTGCCGTGGTGAGTGATGGCGGGGTGGAAGGAACAAAAATGTTTGGTATCGGCGGACGAAGCTTTACGCGAACAATTGCCTCTGAAATGGACCTTGGTTTTGATGATGCCGAAAAACTCAAAGTTAACATTGATGATGAAAAGATTCGAGAAAGTGTTGTGAAAGAAGTAGGTGCTGCCGTGGACAAGACCCTTGAGGTTTGGTTGAGTGGCGTTGAGCTAGCGCTGTCAGAGTTTGATTCGGTTGACCATCTCCCAAACCGTATACTGCTTTGCGGTGGTGGAGCTAGCCTGAAGCAACTCGTGTCGGCGCTCGAATCCAGCGACTGGTACAAAACACTACCGTTTACAAAACGTCCGAGCGTCCACCTTATTACCCCTGAGGAAGTGGAAGGCATCGAGGATAGTACGGGCGATGCTGGTGATCATACCTACGTCACTGCCATGGGCCTGCTCAGGGTTGGGTATGATACGATAGGGGGTGGAGCTGGTAGCGATACGCTCAAAGAAAAATTAAACCGGCTGCTCAGGGTGTAATACCATGAAAAAAGACGTTATATACATAGATACCGAAGACGACATCACGACGATCATTGACAAGGTGAAAGGGGCCGGTTCGGGTATTGTTGCCCTGGTGCCGCCAAAGCGCATCGGAGTGTTACAGAGTATTGTGAACTTGAAGCTCCTCCAGCGAGCGGCGTCGCATGCCGACAAGCGCATTGTCTTGATTACGAACGACGTTGCATTGACTGGTCTCGCTGGAGAAGTAGCGCTACCGATTGCCAAAAACCTTCAGAGCAAGCCAGAGCTGACCGCTCCGTCGGAGGCTGTTAACTACGGAGACGACGTGATTAACGGTGAAGAGCTCGAAGGAATGAGCCTCGATGTTCCCGCCGAGGTGGCAAATGATACTCCTCGAACGACACCGCGACCTGTTGCCAGTGCAGCCGTTGTCGATAAGCCGACCAATGGCGCGGTAACGCCCGTGAAGAAAAAGCCTTCGGCAGGCATAGGTATTCCAAATTTCAACGTGTTTCGTAAAAAACTATTTCTTTTTGGCGGTCTCGGCATCCTATTTGTCGTATTTCTTGTGTGGGCCATTGTTTTTGCCGGTCGGGCAGACGTGACCATAGCCGCCAAGACCAACATTGTAAATATTAACAAGACCTTGCTACTTCGGCCCAATGCAACACTTGATGTAGGTCAGGCAGTGTTGCCCGCGGTTATAAAACAAGTAAAGAAAACAGCCTCAGTTGACTTTCAGCCAACTGGGAAAAAAGACGTTGGCGAGAAAGCAGTCGGGTCGTTAAAACTCTCCAATGCATCAGATAGTTCAAAAACATTGCCAGCGGGCACGAGCCTGACAAGTAGCAGCGGGTTGGTATTTAAAATGTCGGCTGCAGTGACTATCCCTGCGGCAACGCTTTCATTCAGCTGCCCTGGATATATATGCCCGGGTACGGCAAATGGGACGGTTGCAGCAGAGGCTCCAGGGACAAAATACAACGGTGCTTCCGGTGCATTGAATGGTGAGCCGGGTGGTGTCAGCGCAGTGTTTACGGATGCAACGGCTGGGGGAACTGATAAAACCGTTCCAGTGGTAACGGACGACGACGTTGCAAAGGCTAAAGATTTGCTCAAAACACAGGATGCGAACACCGTAAAAGACGAGTTAAAAAAACAATTCCAGACTGATGAGGTCGGTATAGATGAAGCGTTTAGTGTCGATGCGGGCACACCAACAAGTACCCCTGCTGTTGGGGCAGAGATGACGACTTCGGCAGCAAAGCTAACGGCTGAGACTACCTATACGCTCGTTGGCGTAAAGCGCTCCGATTTGAAAGCAGTGTATGGCGATTACCTAAAAACGCAGTTAAAGGACGACACAACACAAAAAGTCTATGATTTTGGCGAAAGAACGACGCAGTTTTCGCAGTTCATGAAGACCGATCAAGGATACAGCGTAAAAGCAGCTACGCCGGCTCAGATTGGTCCAAATATTGACGACGAAAAACTAGCCAGTGACATTAAGGGCAAGCGTATTGGTGAGGTGCAACAGCTTGTCGGTGCCATACAGGGTGTCGATAGCGTCGATGTCAAACTATCTCCCTTTTGGGTCACCACTGTTCCGAACGACGCAAAACGTATCACCATCAATTTCTCAATAAAAGATGAAAAATAGCCGCGCGGTTCTTGGTCTCGACGTGGGTGCGAGACGTATCGGTGTAGCGAAAGCAGAGCTCGATACAAAGCTTGCCGTGCCACTTAAGGCAGTGCTCGTCGATGGTACTGAGTTTGAGCAGCTCCAAGCAATTATCGATGAGTACACTCCGGTAGTGATTGTGGTGGGCTATCCACGCAATCAGTCCGGTGACGCTACTGCTCAGACGGCTATCGTGGAGTCGTTTGCGAGTCGGCTTGGTCGTTTCAAAATAGATATTGCATTTCAGGATGAATCGTTAACTTCAGTGATTGCCGAGGAGCGTTTGCGTCAACGCGGGTCGCATACGAAAGCCGATATCGACGCCGAAGCAGCAGCCATTATTTTACAAGATTATATAGAGATACACTATGGATATACGACCGCCTAAAGGCCGTGTTCGGACTGTGAACCAGTCTCAGCTCGACCAGGGAGCTGGACGCGTCGGTCCACTTCCTCCTGCCCGCGCGCCAGTGCCGCCTGTCGCATCCCCCTCGATTCAAGCCGTACCTCTTAGCGATATCGACCATTCACAGCACACGAGACGACCTCGCCCAGTATGGCGATGGGTACTGTCTAGTGTCGCCCTCTTGCTTCTGGGCGGGATTGGCGGAATGTATTGGTGGTACAATGAACAACTTCGTCCCATGGATAGCAACGATCACGCCGCTGTTAAATTTGTCGTCGCTGAAGGAGCGCATTTTTCTGACATAGCAACGCACCTGCGGCAACGTGGCCTGATACGAAATGAACTTGCCTTTGAGATATATGCTACTATTGCAGGAAAAAAAGACGCTCTCAAGGCGGGAACCTGTAGTTTGAAGCGGTCGGAGACGTCCGAAGAGCTGTTGCAAAAACTTACCGCTGGCTGTCATGATTTCCGAGCTATTACGTTCTTCCCAGGAGGAACTATTGAGAAGCCGTTGTATAAACCATCTGGAGCGCTCCTCAGTCAGACGATGTATGTCAAGTATGTCTTGCAACATGCCGGATACAGCGACGGTCAGATTACGGCCGCGTTCCAGAAACAATACACCGGACCATTGTTTGCAGGCAAACCCGCCGGAATGACTCTTGAGGGTTATATTTTTGGCGAAACCTACTATATGCCGTTGGAAGCCACAGCCGACCAAGTGTTAGAAGAATCCTTTAAGCATTTTTATGCGATTGTTCAGAAAAATGATCTTGAAGCCAAATTTAAAGCCCATGGACTGACGTTGTATCAGGGTATTACGCTTGCGTCTATTGTTCAGCGTGAGCTCAACTGCGAGGATAAACCAACACCCGAGCGTAAAGCAAGGTGTTACGGGTACCAACAGGAGATTGCACAGGTATTTTTGAAGCGGCTACAGGATGGTATGCCGCTCGGTTCTGACGTGACATTTATTTATGCTGCCGACATGATGGGGGTTGCGCCAACACCCGAACTGGAATCTCCCTATAACACGCGTATCCATGCCGGATTGCCTCCGGGCCCCATTGCTTCACCCGGAGAAATGGCGCTCCAGGCTGTGGCTAACCCGTCGTCAACGGACTACTTGTTTTTTCTTGCGGGTGATGACGGGCTTATCTATTTTGCGCGGACTAACGCCGAGCATGAATCAAATGCCGCAAAATACTGCAAAACACTTTGCGAACTATAATAGTACAATATATTGACACAAAATGCAATACTTGGTACAATGAATGTTGTCTATTGAAACACTATGCTGTTGATATGACCCGAGTGCTCATGCACCTCTGTTATACCAATCTGCGGTGGAAGCCCAAGTATTTTCAAGATGACCTACCATTAACATCGCTACAGGCGCCGAGAAAAACATTCTTAAACGTCAATATCAATTAACCTAAAGATGGTCGATAGCGCCCTGTTTCTTATCACCCAGTGAAAGAAAGCAAGATAAGTACCGGTAGTGCTCGTGCGGCAACGTACGGCAGGAGATAAAGTATTTTACGTTTTCGTTCGGTGAAAGCCGAAAAAAAATCTACAGCACTTTCAACTCAACGGATGACAGGAACCGTTCTGCGGGGTCGTTCGCTGAAGAAGGCAAAGAAAGTTGCAAACGCTTCTGTATACTTTTCAGTTCTCGTACTTATTGCATCCATTGCCTCTATAGGCTACAAACCACCAACAGATGTAGTTTCTGTGGCTGGTACAACCCAAGCAGCAAATGAAGTGACTCGCCCATCTGTTGATCAGGTAGCAGTCGCTAGCCTTGCTGCGCGTACGGCCGAAGTCGCGGGTCTTTCAGTGACAAACGAAGTCACTAACATGTCCATCACGATGGATGTTAAAAGCCAACTCACCCAGAGCGATGAGGCAGTTATCACAAAACCTCAAGTGTTCGAGCCAGCAAGCTCGAGCGCTCTTTTGAGTTACAAAGCTATCGCCGGTGACACGGTACCAAGTGTTGCCGTGCGCTATGGTATTACGCCAGATACACTCAAGTGGGCAAATAACCTCGTAACCGATAATCTCGTACCGGGTACAGATTTGACCGTACCAGCGGCCGATGGTGTTGTGTACACGACTAAGGATGGCGATACGCTTGATGGCGTGGCGCAGAAATACCAGGCCGATAAGGCGCGTATTGTCAGTAAAAATAACCTTGAGCTTACGGGTATTGTCGCTGGACAGCGTATTTTACTACCGGGAGGTACGCTACCTGCAAACGAGCGTCCGGGATATGTTGCACCGCGTACGATTAACGTCTCGACACCAGTTACTGGCGTCGTAGCAGCTCGAGCTATCAATCCTATGTTTGCGGCTCAGGCCGGTAACAAATACAGCTATGGGTACTGTACCTGGTACGCTTATAACCGTAGGGCGCAACTCGGTCGGCCCATCGGAAGCTTCTGGGGAAATGCCTCGTCATGGGCCTATGCGGCCGCCGCAGCGGGATACACCGTGACGCGGGGAAATCCTGACGTCGGTGACGTGATGCAAAACGGCGGCGGAGCTGGACACGTGGCGGTTGTTGAAGAAAAACACGCCGACGGAAGCATACGCGTATCGGAGATGAATTACTACGCCAATGGCGGCGGCTGGGGGGTTATTAGCTACCGTGATGTTGATCGAGGGGGCGTGTTGTCCTATACCTTCATAAAGTAACGAGTTCATTTTTCCATAGATAAAATCGCTCTCTCTGGGGCGATTTTGCTATACTGGTACTATGTTTGTCGATACTGCACTTGTTAAAGTCGTCGCTGGCCGCGGGGGCAATGGCGCTCTTAGTTTTCGGCATGAGAAATTTGTTGACAAAGGAGGCCCCGATGGGGGCGACGGCGGACGCGGGGGCGACGTTGTGTTTGTTGCAAGCAGTAACATCAATACGTTAGCCGACTTTCGTATGCGTCAAGAACTTCGAGCTGAAGACGGTGGAACGGGGGGGAAGCAGAAAAAACATGGCCGAAATGGCCGCGACCTCCTCGTGTCGGTACCGGTTGGCACACTGGTACTTCGGGATGGGGTGGCGGTAGCTGACTTGACGTCTCACGATGAGCGGGCGGTGATTGCCCGCGGGGGCGACGGCGGGTTTGGCAACGCACACTTTAAGAGCTCGACTCGGCAAGCCCCTCGTGTGGCTGAGCTAGGTGAAGCTGGTGACGAATTTGAAGCCAAGCTGGAGCTGAAGCTCCTTGCCGATGTTGGTCTGGTCGGGTTTCCCAATGCCGGCAAATCAACATTTTTAAGCGTCGTTACGAAGGCTCGTCCTGAAATCGCCGACTACGAGTTTACGACGTTGTCACCAAACCTTGGCGTAGCCGATATTGATGGCGCAAGTCTGCTTATTGCCGATATTCCCGGTCTTATCGAAGGAGCCGCTGAAGGCAAAGGGCTTGGAGATGCGTTTCTTCGCCACATCGAACGGACAGCGGTAGTGCTGCATCTCATTGATGCTTACACCGATGATCCGGCAGTAGCGTATGGGGTTATTCGTCGAGAGCTTGCCCGCTACAGCGAGGCTGTGGCGTCTCTCCCGGAGGTCGTTGCACTGACAAAAATCGAAGGGCTTGATGCTGACGTTGTTGCGATGCAGGAACGTGCCCTGAGGACAGTTGTGTCAGTGACGACGCCAGTATTTGCCGTGTCGTCGCAGGCCCACAAAGGACTCACCGAACTTCTCCGCGAACTTGCCGGTCAGGTTTCTGCTGTGCGCCGTAATGCCGCAGCAGAGACCGAAGAAGAGGCCGCGGCCGAAGAAGAAATCCCGGTCATACGTCTTGACGAACGTGCCACTGATGCAGCATGGTCAGTCGAAAAAGATGGAGTAGTCTACGTGATTAAGGGCGAGAAGATTGAAAAATTTGCTCGTCGTACCGATACTGCGAACGTTCATGCATTGAACCGCCTACGCGATATTATGCGCAAAATGGGCATTACTCATGAACTTATCCGCCAGGGGGCACGGTCGAACAGCCACTTACGCGTTGGGCAGCGTGAGTTCACACTTACGGAACAGTAGATACTAGACAGCAAAAGCCAGGCGGAGTTTCTCGAGGCTTATCTGATCCAGCCGCGAAATCTCAGCCAGGGTGATGTGACGCTGCAGATTGCAGTATCGAGCGATCTCAAGTACGGCATCAAAGCATGGGTAACGATGAAACCAGACGCTTTCGCGCACCATAACAAAGCCGAGTCGGCGCAACTGGCTGGCGAATAGCCGGCGTTGGGTGCTCTGGGCGCGCGGAACGTCGTAGGTGACCATTCGCCATATACCATCCCACTGAGTCGGCTCTGGAAGGCTGATACTACTGAGCGCGGCGCGTTGTAAACGGTGAACGCCCTTAACAGACAGCTGAAGGCGAAAGTGTTTGCCATCTCGACCGGTTTCTATAAGTTTTTGTCGGCGGAGTTCTGCTGTGACGCGCGACAGTGTTGAGGAGCGAAGTTTGTCGAGGCCGACGGCCCGCAGGGCCTCAGGGAGAGAAGTGGCCTCGCATACCACTCCGCTTAAGCCGTTCTTACCGATAACGTCGAGAGCAGTGTTAACCGCTTGCTTGGTTGTCATGTATCCTCCATGTCGTTTCGTTTGTACATTATACCACACGTGTACAAACATGTACAATACCAGAAAGACCTTCTTCAGGCCTCCTTCGTTTTTCAGGCCTTGCCTGTCATAATGAATACTATGCATACGTTTTTCTTCTACGATCTCGAGACAAGCGGGCTGAGTGCTAGGACGCAGCGTATTATGCAGTTTGCTGGGCAGCGAACAGATGCCCAGCTACAACCAGTCGGTGACCCGGTGAATGTTCTTGTGAGGCTTAGTGACGACATATTACCTGAGCCATATGCGGTGACTGTGACAGGTATCACGCCGCAGATGACGCTGTCAGATGGTTTGAGTGAGCCCGAATTTGCTCGGTTCGTGAGTGAAGAAGTGTTTACTCCTAATACGGTTGCTGTCGGGTACAACAATGTACGGTTTGACGATGAATTTATGCGGCATATGCTCTGGCGTAACTTCTACGATCCATATGAATGGGCTTGGAGTGAGGGGCGCAGCCGGTGGGATATCCTCGATGTCGTACGTATGACACGGGCGCTTCGGCCCGAGGGGATCGAATGGGCGGTTGATGCCAGCGGCGCTCCGACAAACCGTCTTGAATTGCTCGCGAAGGCCAATAACCTACTGCACACGAAAGCCCACGATGCGTTGAGTGATGTTGAGGCGCTCATAGCCCTTACCCAGTTACTTCAGCAAAAACAACCACAGTTATTTGACTATCTGTTTAAGCTTCGTTCCAAGGACAACGTTGTAAAGCTCGTCAATCTTGAAGACCCAAAGCCATTTGTCTATGCATCGGGTCGGTATGGCAAGGATCATGACTTTACGACAGTAGCTTTTCCTGTTGCGTCTGGAACAAGGCCTGGCTCGGTGCTCGTGTATGACCTGCGGTACGATCCGACCCCTTTCCTTAAAGCGACGCCACAGGCACTTGCGAGCACACTGTTTGCGGAGCATGAACGGCGATCTCAGGAGGGGTTTGTGCCGCTTCCGGTTAAGGAGCTTGCGTACAACAAATGTCCAGCGGTGGCACCGCTGGGAGTGCTTGACGACAGCTCGCAACGGCGACTTGATGTATCGCTTGATACAGTACAGCGCCACTTGCAATTGCTTCTCCAGTACCCGGCGTTCAAAGAGGCGGTGCGGACAGCCTATGAAATGCGTGAACCATATGCTCCCAGTACCGATGTTGAACAGCAATTGTACGATGGATTCATACCTGACCATGACAAAACTCTTTCGGGCGCTGTTCGGGCGGCTGATGTACATACGCTAGCAGACTTTCATCCTCAGTTTGTTGACTCGAGGCTGAGTGAACTCCTCCTACGCTACAAAGCACGCTGGTTTAGTGATAGTCTTGCTGGTGATGAACGGCAAATCTGGGAGCAGTACCGGAGCCAAAAGCTACGTCAAGAACTACCGGGCTACATGCAGACACTCGCAAAATTAGCCGAAACCAGCGTAGACACATTTGTGCTGGAGGAACTACAGCTATGGGCAGAGTCAATAGCGGTTATTGACACCGAACTGTGAGATGCAAGCGTTAGTGCTCATTGACGATCTGATAGCGCTTTTTAGCACGCGAAGGAGCGGAGGATGATCCCACCGCAGACTGTTTTTTTGTACCGGCAAGGACCTTTTGACGGGCACGTTTTCGGGCAGTTTCGTCGCGTTGAATCGGACTTGCAACGCTCATCGCCAGGTTTGCCATGGAGTAGACCCCCACAGCGAGTAGAATGGCATAGACGGCAAGCATTGCGAGTGAGGGGATGGTGTAGTGAGTAAACGGTATACGGCCAACCAGGAGTAAGGCCACAAGATTATCGAGCACTTTTGGAACACATACAACAAGCGCAATAGCGGCAATGATAACGAACAGGCCAATGTGTTTACGCATGTCTGAATTATACAACAAAAAATAGCATTATGCAATAGTTTTGTCTAGAATGACGCCACTGCTTTTGAGGTTTAATACAGGCGTGCATTTTGACGTATAGTATAATAGACGAATTATGTCTGAGTTTATTTCGGTGCGAGGTGCCCGTGAACATAACCTGAAAAATATCGATGTTGACATTCCGCGTGACAAGTTGGTGGTCATAACCGGTCTGTCCGGGTCGGGTAAGAGTTCGTTAGCATTTGACACTATCTACGCTGAGGGGCAGCGGCGATACGTTGAAAGCCTCAGTGCCTATGCACGTCAGTTTCTTGGACTGATGGAAAAGCCCGATGTCGATCAGATTGACGGACTCAGTCCAGCTATTTCTATCGACCAAAAATCGACCAGCCGCAACCCGCGTTCGACCGTGGCGACAGTGACGGAGATCTACGACTACCTGCGATTGCTGTTTGCGCGCGTGGGGGTACCTCATTGTCCGGTCGATGGCCGTCCGGTGACTCGACGAACACCACAGGCGATTGTTGACGATATAGCTGGGCTAGGCGAGAAACGGCTGATGATACTTGCGCCCATTGCGACTGACAAAAAGGGTGAGTTTCTACACGTGCCGGAGCAATACGGCCGACAAGGTTTTGCGCGGGCGCGGGTTGACGGAGTGGTATATGCACTCGACGAATTTCCGACACTCGATAAAAACTACAAACACAGCATTGAGGTGGTGGTCGATAGGCTGGTTAATAATGCCGAAAGCCTGGGTCGTTTGGCTCAGTCGGTCGAGCAGGCACTTGAAATAGCCGGTGGTGCTGTCATGGTACTCGACGCCGACACGAACGAGGTAAAGCTGTATTCACAGCGATACGCTTGTTTGGATCACCCGGATATTGTTTTGCCAGAACTTGAGCCGAGGCTGTTTAGTTTCAATGCGCCGCAAGGAGCTTGTCCGGTCTGTACCGGTCTTGGGTCACGGCTCGAAGTTGACCCTGAGTTGGTATTTAACCCCAACTTGACGATTGCCGAAGGTGCGATTCGTCCGTATAACCGCGTTAACTCTGATGCCTGGTGGATGAAAAAACTAGCCGCTGTAGCAGAAGTGCATGACTTCTCGCTGCAAGTAAAAGCGGGCGAACTTTCACCTGAGGCAACTCAAAAAATACTCTATGGAACCGGCAACCAACGCTACCGTATATCACTGGGGTCGGGCCGACACTACGACAGCACCTATGAGGGCGTTGTGCCAAACCTTGAGCGCCGATGGAAAGAAACCGATAGTGAGTTTATGCGCCGTGACATTGAACGATTTATGCGTGAGCGCCCCTGCCATGCCTGTAAGGGGAGACGCCTGAAACCAGAAGTGCTGGCGGTGACGGTTCATGGCCTCAATATCATGGATATCTCCGACCTTTCAGTTGATGAAGCCTACACATTGTTTAAGGATACGTTACAGCTTGACGACAAAGAAATGGCCATAGCTCAGCAGATTTTTAAAGAAATACTGGCCCGGCTTGGGTTTATGCATGACGTGGGACTGACATATCTTGAGCTGAGTCGAGCGGCAAACACGCTATCTGGCGGCGAGGCCCAGCGAATACGGTTGGCGACTCAGATCGGCTCCGGGCTACAAGGAGTGCTCTATGTGCTCGATGAACCGTCCATTGGTCTACATCAGCGCGATAATGATCGGCTTATTGCGACGTTGAAACATTTGAGGGATATTGGCAATACCGTACTCGTGGTGGAGCATGACGAAGATACGATACGGTCGGCGGATTATTTGCTCGACATCGGACCGGGAGCGGGGGTGCATGGTGGCAAGGTGTGTGCTGCCGGGACACCGACGGAAGTAGCCGCGCATCCAACAAGCTTGACGGGGAAGTATTTATCGGGTGAGCTTGCTATCGCCGTCCCTAAAAAACGACGAAAGGGTAATGGGCGCGTCCTGAGTATTGTCGGTGCAAGCGAACATAACCTGAAAAACTTGACGGTCGAACTACCGCTGGGGCTTCTGACTGTTGTATCTGGGGTGAGCGGGTCGGGCAAATCGACGCTCATCAACGATATTCTTGCGAAGGAACTCGCGGCGCAGCTGAACCGCGCGCAGGAAGTTGCTGGTAAGCATGAAGCAATCGAGGGGGTGAAGCAACTTGACAAAGTAATCGTCATCGATCAGTCGGCCATTGGTCGTACCCCGCGGTCAAACCCGGCGACGTACACTGGTGTTTTTACATCTATTCGCGAGCTATTTGCCGGAACGCCAGAAGCGGGTGTGCGCGGGTACAAAGCTGGGCGGTTTAGTTTCAACGTGCGGGGTGGTCGCTGTGAGAATTGTCAAGGCGATGGGGTGATCAAGATAGAGATGCACTTTTTGCCAGATGTTTACGTGACGTGTGAGGTGTGCCATGGTAAGCGCTATAACCGCGAAGCGCTTGAGATCATATTCAAGGGAAAGACCATTGCCGATGTTCTGGAGATGACTGTTGAGCAAGCGGCTAGTTTTTTTGAAAATCAACCAGCGATTAAACGTAAGATGGTTACACTCGTTGAGGTTGGACTGGGCTATATTAAACTCGGACAGCCGGCGACGACCTTTTCGGGCGGCGAAGCCCAGCGCATAAAATTAGCGACCGAGCTCAGCCGTCGGGCGACCGGTAAGACGCTCTATATCCTCGATGAGCCAACCACTGGGCTACATTCGGATGATGTCAAAAAGCTCCTCCATGTTCTCCAGGCACTTGTCGATACCGGAAATAGTATGGTGATTATCGAACATAACCTCGATGTCATTAAGTCGGCGGACTATGTTATCGACATGGGGCCGGAAGGAGGCGAAGGCGGCGGGCGGGTAGTCGCAGCGGGCACACCCGAAGAAGTGGCAAAAACCCCTGAAAGTTATACCGGAACATACTTACGCGGCTTACTCTAGTGTTTTTTACGGCCGAACAAGAGTTTAATTTCTCGCTTTGTCGCTTCGGCTAACCCAGCAAGCTTCTTTTTGTCGCGTAGAAAATGAATGAGCATGGGCGACACAGAAAGGATAATGATAATAATAGCAGCGAGTTCGACATTGACCCCAAATCTATGGAGTGCACCGCCTGCAAAATACCCGAGGTAGGTAAAGCAGGCTGTCCAGAGGGCGGCACCAAGGATGTTAAATGGAACAAACTGCGGGTATGACATTTTGCTTATGCCAGCGACAATGGGAACAAACGTTCGCACGATGGGGATAAAGCACGCAAGGACGATGGTGACGGGGCCGTATTTTTCATAGAATGCTTCGGCACGCTGAAGGTTTTCGGTACGGAAAAACCGCGAATTTTTGCGGGTAAATAGTTTGCGCCCAACTTTGCGCCCAAACCAGTATCCAGTGGTTTCGCCAAGTGCTGCCGCAAGAAAAAGTAGGAGTACAAAGAGATGGATGTTGATGGGCAAAAGGCCTTGTTGCACTAAAAAACCAGCGGTAAATAGTAAGCTATCGCCCGGAAACAGAAACCCGATCAACAGGCCGGATTCCGCGAAAATAACGAGCAGTATAGCTATAACGCCAAAACTAACGATGAAATTAATAAATACTTCCATAGGTTCTCTAAGTATAGCAGAATCGGCCTTATCATTCCCGACACGCACCGTGCATGAGCTATAGTGTGTTATAATATATTCTATCAACTAACAATATAATCGTTCTCCGAACGGGTATCCAATGAAAGGAAAGAAATGGGAGACAACAAACTAACTCTTAAAGTTGCTGAGCGAACGGTACACGGTAAAAAGGTGCGACGTCTGAGGCGTGATGGTCTTGTACCAGTGGTTGTGTACGGTCCCGGTATGGAGCCGGTGGCTGGTCAAGTACCGAGTAACGACCTCGACAAGGTAGTCAAAGAGGCTGGCAAGCATACCCCCGTCCATATCAGCATCGGCGAGAAAAAACGTATTGCGATGGTGAAAGAAATCGGCATTGATCCGGCGAAAAACAGCATTAACCATGTAGCATTTCACGCCGTTCGGCAAAACAAGCCAATTGAGGCAGAAGTGCCAATACGTCTGGTCGGCGAAGGTGAGAGCGAGGCCGAAAAGTCCGGGCTTATTATCCTGCAAAACATTGACAGTCTCGAAGTACGAGCGTTGCCGCTTGAGATGCCAGATGCGCTTGAGCTTGACATTCGTCACCTAAAAGAAGCTGGCGAAAAAGTTCTGGTGCGCGATATTGTACTGCCGGAAAATGTTGAGTTGGTCGAACACGATGACGGGCGTGATGATGAAGAGGATGAAGAGGATGAAAAACCAAGCATCCTTGACTTGCAGGTCGCAAGCGTGTGGGAGCCAAGTGCACTCCAAGCGCAGAACGAAGCCTCTGCTGGTGACGCAACCGATGAAAGTGAAGTTGAAGCCGTGCAAGGCGCCGAAGTACCAGCTGAATCAAACGAAGCGAAAGCGTAAGCGTATTCAGTTATACACAAAAAGACCGCGTGTAAAACGCGGTCTTTTTGTTATTCTCCCTCTATGAAACCGCCAGATTGATGCGCCCAGAGTTTTGCGTATATACCATTTTTTGCAAGAAGGTTACGATGTGGTCCGTCTTCGATGATCTTTCCTGACTCAAGCACAACAATCCTATCGAGCTTTGCAATGGTCGAGAGACGATGTGCAATGACGATGCTCGTCCTATTCTGCATCAGTTTTGAAAGAGCACTCTGGATAAGCTTCTCGCTCTCAGAGTCAAGTGCACTCGTTGCTTCGTCAAGGATCAGTATAGGAGCATCTTTTAGGATAGCCCGCGCGATGGCGATGCGCTGGCGTTGTCCGCCGCTCAGTTTGACACCACGCTCGCCAACAAGTGTGTCATAACCGTCAGAAAGGGATGAGATAAACTCATGTGCATGGGCTAGTTTTGCTGCATGTATAACCTCTTTATCGCTCGCATGCGGTTTTGCGTAACGTATATTGTCACGGAGCGATCTGTGAAAGAGGAGTGGCTCCTGGGGAACATACGCAATAGCTTCGCGCAGACTGTGCTGGGTGACTTGTGCAATGTCCTGACCGTCAATAAGTATTTCTCCACGATCCCTATCAGAAAAACGAAGTAGTAGGCGAACGAGACTCGACTTGCCGGAACCGCTGTGACCGACGAGTCCTACACGCTCTCCGGCTGCGATATCCAGTGTAAAGTTGTTAAATATCCGCACTCCTTTCCCGTGATCATGGGTAAATGAGATATTTTTTATGTTGATAGTACCTTTCGAAACAATGAGCCGTTTCGAATCAATATCTATGAGCGCTGTTGTTGTGTTGAGAATCTCGACCATATCATGCGCATCACCCATGATTCGGTTATAGTGACGCATAATACTGTTCATCTCCCAGAGTTGTCTTGCGACCGTAAATGTGTAGGTGAGCGCAAGGTATACGATGCCTATTGAGATGATCCGGTGCTCGCTTGCAATGATTGCCGCAAAAAGAGCCGCAATGGTAAGGATTGTACTGATTGTCGAGTAGATACTACTTGCTCCTAAAAATCCTCTCATTGATGACATCGCTTTATCGCGCCAGTTTTTTGAAACTTCATCGGCTCTTTCAAGCTCGTGCTGTTCACCGGCGTAAGACTTCACTGTTGTGATATTTGTAATCATATCAGCGAGCCAACCAGTCATTTTAGTGCTTGCCTGTGCTTCAATAGTATTTCGTTCTTTCAGGAAGCGTGAACCCATGAAAACTGTGATAATAAAGACCACGGAGATGATCAGAAGTACCAACGCATACTGCCAGAAAAATATCCACAATATGACAGTGGCCGCGATAACCGCAGTAAATGATGGGACGACCTGAAAAATGAGAGTATCCCAAAATTTCTCAAATGCTCCACTAAGTTTTCCTGCCTGACTAACCAGTGAGCCGCCGAATCGATTTGCGTGAAATTCCACTGTTTCATGCGCCAGTTTTTTGAACACGTCGTGGTATATGTCGCGTTGTCCCGCAGTCTCAAATACCCATGCGGCCCATATCGTTATCCTCCAGCCAACGATTTCACCGTACATTTTCGTTATGGTAAATGCGGTTAAAATGCCCCACGAATTCTCAAGAGTGACGTGGCCTGATTGGATACGATTAAAGAGGTCTGAAATGACGAGAGGACCGATAAAGGACGACAGGAAGGAGGTGAAACTTGCGTTTATGAGCGCTAGCCATCGTTTCCCTGCATAGGGTCTTGAGTATCGCCACAGGAGCTTTAACGTTTGTTTTTGCAAAATACATCCTTTCTCCGTTACGTTGTTTGCAAATGAATTAAGAGTTCTGCTAGAGGTTCGGCCCATCCGAACGTTTGCCTGGAGCAGAGGAACCAATGTGGTTCATAGTGGAAATTAGTATAATGGAGTGATTAATCGATTGCAACACCTACGTGAAAATCCGTGGACGAGCGGATTTATAAAATTGGGGTCGGCGTCAAAGGATTTGATGGCACAGTCGAGCTGCTCTCGGAGCTATGGCGATGGTTTGCGCCTGGTTCGCTGCATCATTTGTTAACTTCCTGGCAGGGCCAAGTGCTTGAAAGCCGTGGGGTAATCGGGCAGTACATGGCGCATAGTCTCGATACAGTAAATCATGAACTATATGGATGAACTATATGGCGGCATTATGGTGATGGCAATCGTGTTCTTGGTGGGTCGTATGTTTGTATTGATGCTGCTCGACATTCTGATCATCTGGCTAGTGTGGGGTGAGTGGCGGACTACGCTCTTCGGGAGAAATTTCAGCACCAACTAGATCGCTACGACTTGCTTAGCGATCTCGATATTTTTTGTCCGCCATGCACTCATATTCTGAATTGCGAGTTTTTGTTGTGCACGAATGAATAACTCCATAAAGTTTAGGTCAGGCCTTCCATCATCGGTAGTAGGCAGGTGTATTTTAAATGGTTTTATTTTCGATGAGCGAAGTTTGTGGCTATAGTCAAACCTGCCTCGAAGAGATGTTGATATCACACTCGTAAGATACAACATGTGATATTGATTGTACTTATTTTCATTTGACCACAGAGCTCCAGTGTCATCTCCCATGCCATATTTGTAATTGCGATAGAATGCATTGCCAAAGATGTCCACTGTAATCGAATTGGACGGGTAGACAGTGACACTATTTGACACGTAACCAACCACACCGGTATTTGTCGTGCCCGACATAATAAAAGGAAGACTTCCTTGCTCTTGGTCTGATTTTTTGAGTCTAGAACCCTGTTGAATATTCGAAAATAGATCGCCTATTGCAAATGTTGTGAATCTGCTAAACTGACCTTGCTTGCTTGCTTGCTTGCTTGCTTGCTTGCTTGCTCCGCGCGGAATACGTCTAGAACGGCTTGTTCTTCGCGGCTAAGTATCGTATCGCTTAGGCCGGTAACTTTTAGATACGCTTCGAGTTCTCGAATGCGTTCCGCTTCGAGTTCTCGAATGCGTTCCGCTTCGAGTTCTCGAATGCGTTTTTCCATATATGGAAAATCAATTTTGCCATTTTTATCAATGGGCAAGTCTATGGACGTAGTCTCAAAACTTCCTTGTCGGTATTGCTTGCCGTAAGAAAATTTTCCACGCACTCCAGCGGATATGGTAGCAGCTAAAAATAATGCGCGTCCACGATTTAGTGTATCTTTGAATGTGAGGACTAGGATGTTATCATCGGCACAAAATTTATAATTTCTATAAAATACATTGCCGAACATATCAATCGTCAATGTATTTGCAGGAAATACTTTTTGCTCAGGATTACTGATATACCCCGCAACACCGTTATTTTCGAAGCCGGCTGTTACTAGAGGTGTCTTACCGTCAATACGTTTACTAATAGTCAGACGCGTGCCTCGTTCGACGAAAAATAGATATGGTAGATGGAATGTTTTATACATCATATTGCGTACTCCTCAGTATTTGTGCAACCTCCCATGCTAAATAATCACCAACTACTTGCTTAAAATCCTCCTCGGTTGGCCGTGTATCTATTTTGAAATGTTGGTCAAAATTCCAGTCGGCGCCGCTGTCACTGATTTCGTCCATCACTACAACTTTTTCCAGATCCCACAAGCCTTCGTGTACTTTGGCGTCTCGTCCGTTCTTGAAAATCTGTACTATGTCGTGGTAACGCTCGACTGGACTGTTCACCTCACTAATGCCGCGTTTTGCCCGTTTGTAGCCATCATTACGAAAATCGATGAAGCGAACTTGCTTTTCATGGTCGTGCGGTTTGCCTGTATGTTCGACTACATAGATAGAGGTTTGTACGCCTGCCATTGGTACAAACAGGTCAACTGGCATTTTGATACTTGCGATAAGTTGATTTTGGCGGAGTATTGCTTGGTTGGATTTAACCGCCTTGCCACTCCCTGCGCTATCTTGAATGATGATTGCCGCCCGTCCGCCAATTCGCATATGCCTTAGACCAAATTCTATAAAAGGCATGCCGTTTTCGTCGAAGCTAAACGGAGGATTGAGTAGTAATTTATCGGCTTTAAAGTTTTCATATAGCTCTGGTGGCCGGTCGAAACTTGAGCCCTTTTGTATATTACTACTTCCATCGCCGCGCAAGATCATGTTGGTGGCCGCAAGAGTAAACATGTTAGCATCAAGCTCTACACCGAGTAGTTGATTTTTCTTAATTTCATTAATTTTTTGTTCGGCTTGAGTCGAGTTTTTGCCATATTTATGCTCTACCTGTTCTATCATAAGTTGCATTGCTGAAATTAAGAATCCCGCAGAGCCCGTAGCAAGATCCATTACACGGGAATCGGGATTCACACCTAGAATTTGGCTCATCATTTTAGTGATATAGGGTGGAGTAAGAACTATACCGATCTCCTTGCCGTCACCAAGCGCGTATTTGAGGAATTCGCTATACATCTCACCCATGATATCGATGTGTCCAGCCATACTACCTATCGACTGGTAGATGGTTTCGTAAATAAAGGTGAAAATTTGTTTGTTAGTGCTTGCGTTTCCGTTAATGAACCTGGCTACCTCTTTTCTGGGAGCGGATACCTGGTCGCGGTCTGGATCATCTTTGATTTTGTTGAAGCTTGCAAGCATAAGATTTAGCTTGGACTGAGGAATATTTTTAAGTCGGAGATAATTTGTAATGTGGCTTACGATAGTGTCACCATCGCGCGAGCCAATAAGGTCGATCCCGTTAAGATCGTCAGGTGTCAATCCGGCTTTGATGGTAGTACCGTTTTCGTCGTTAAGGTCCTGCATAGAAAGAAGCATACCCGAAACGTACAGGACTCGCTCGGGTGCTGTGATGGCGTGATTGTGCATGAGCTTATTGAGCTCTTTGGCGTATTTTTGCAGTTTGTCGCGTGAGTCAATAAGGATCTGATGTTTTTCTTCATCGCTAAGTGTTGCTTGTTCATAGAAATGGTTAAATGTGGAGCTATTTTCTAGGAAATCAAGCGTTGAGTATTGACCCATGTGCTTGTATGTGTCATCGCCTGACCCATAGACGTAATATACTTCTTGCCTCGCATTGTCGGCATTGTCTCCAGCGATACCAATAGCAACAACTTCATGGTATTTGCCGCTAGCTATCATATTGCGGGCGTAGTGTAGTGCGCCGTTGACCGCAAAGTTACTGATTGATGAGTCATCTTTTTTTACACCTTCTTTATTTTTCGATACTAGCTTACTAAGATGTAGCTTATCCTCAATTATGACAGGTGCATCGAACTGCTCTATTTGAAAGTCTGGCTTACCGAAGTTTGTTTTTTGTTGTGTTTTCGCGGAGCCGGCGAGAGCTTCGCGCATATATTGAGACATGCTCGATTCAACTGTGTAATCTCTATTTTTGAGTTTGCCCATAGCGTCAAGCTGTCGTTTAACGTAGTCATTGACATCATCTTCAAGCGTCCACTGGATTCTCTCGATCATATCGACATTATACAGTAATCGGAGTGCATGAGTAGCTAGGTTATAATGTCATTTATGGCAATGAGAACCATTCACAAAATCAGCGTGGCGCATGTTTACCCATATTATGTCGCCAAGGTGGAGAAAAAAGGGCGGACTGAGTTTGAGCTAAAAGAAGTCATTTTTTGGCTGACGGGGCACAATGAACAGAGTTTTGCGAAAGTGCTAGCGAACGATCTCGATTTCGAAACTTTTTTCGACACTGCGCCACGCATGAACCCAAACCGAAAATATATCACCGGTGTTGTGTGCGGCGTGCGAGTTGAAGAGATCGAAGACCGTATTATCCGCGAAGGACGTTACCTTGATAAACTTGTTGATGAACTCGCAAAAGGTAAATCGATGGACAAGATTTTACGCCGTACTGTGAAGTGATAAAATAGGTTTGATGCAAAAAATACTTCTTTACTACAAATTCACGCCGCTTTCAGATCCGGAAGCGGTGAAGTTGTGGCAGAAAAATCTGTGTGAGGGTTTGCACCTAAAAGGGCGGATTATCGTCACACGACATGGGCTCAATGGCACGGTTGGCGGTGAGCTGGACGACCTAAAAGCCTATATAAAGGCCACGAAACAATACCCGGCGTTTAAGGATATTGTGTGGAAATGGTCAGACGGTCATCGAGACGACTTCCCGCGTCTCTCGGTGAAACACCGACGTGAGCTTGTTGGTTTTCAAAATTCTGATGATGAATTTGAAGTTGATGAGCATGGCGTTGTTGGCGGTGGTGTTCACTTGAAACCTGAACAGGTTAATGAAATGGTTGAAACGTATGGGGATGACGTGGTGTTTTTTGACGGTCGCAATGAACATGAAGCCCGGGTTGGCAAGTTTAAAAACGCTATCGTGCCAAACACAAACACGAGTCGTGATTTCCTTACAGAACTCGATAGTGACGTATACGACGATATAAAAAACAAAAAAGTTATCACGTATTGTACCGGCGGAATCCGCTGTGAAGTGATTAGTGCCATGATGAAAAAACGAGGGTTTACCGATGTCTATCAAGTCGATGGCGGTATCGTCAAATATGGTGAAGCTTATGGGGACGATGGCCTGTGGGAAGGAAGTCTGCGGGTTTTTGATGATCGTATGACGGTCAATTTCTCCGATCACACAAAAACGATTGGTAAGTGCGTACACTGCAACGGCAACACAAGTAACTTCGAAAATTGCGCCGAACCGTCATGTAACCAACTCGTCCTGATATGCGAAATGTGCAAACAGGAACCGGTAAAACTTTATCACGCAGACGAATGTCGTACGCGTATTGTATCGTTGAATAAAAGCTAGTATTTTTGCCTAAATGAACTATACTCTAGAAGTACTAATATAAGGGGAGGAAATCTCATGACAAGTATTATCGATATCGAAGGTATTGGTCCAGTGTATAAAGAGAAACTAGCCGAGGCTGGTGTGAAGACGACCGAAAAATTACTCGAAGTGGCTGGTGCAAAATCGGGTCGAGAAGAACTCGCAGCAACCATCGGTGTCAGTGAAGCAACGGTACTCGAATGGGTAAATCGAGCTGACCTTATGCGGATCAACGGTGTTGGTGAAGAGTTCTCTGACCTTCTCGAGGCAGCGGGTGTCGATAGCCCGATGGAACTGGCCCAGCGAAATGCTGAAAATCTGTATGAAAAACTTGTTGAAGTAAACGATGCGAAAAACCTGGTTAACCGGGTACCGTCGGCAGTAGAGCTAGCGAAGATGATTGATGACGCCTCATCTCTGCCTAAAGTTGTCACGCACTAACATATGTCTGTACGTGGAAAAACTAAACGGATTGACCACTAGTTTTTGTATAGTTCAGCAACTGTCGTGACAATACTATGTTCTCGGGGAAGTTCTGTTATGTCGGCAATCACCTTGCGTGCGCCATGCTGCGCGATCAGCCTTTGGAGTTCAACGGCTTGTGGATCGTCAGGGTTGCTGTAATGCAAGGCTGCCGCAATGGCGGTGCAGATGGCAGTGAGCGTACCGCCGTCTTTGGCGGCAAGGATGGCCGGTGCAACAAGTCGATCGTGTGGTGCAAGTTTGCGAAGTGGTTCTCTGCCCACGCGAGCGAGCGAATCGTTTAGGTAGGGATTTTGAATTCGAAGTAACGTTTTATGGGCAAACACGTCCTGCTGCTCAGGGGTGATTGATGGATAATGAGAGGTAACAACCGTACTTACTTCTCGAAGGAATGCCTGGAGCACCGGTTCAATGTCCGGATGAGTTGCGGCGTCTGCAATGGTGTGGCAACCACGGCGAAACCCCAAATAGGCCGCAGCGGCATGGACACCGTTAAAGGTAAACAATTTTTGCGCCAGTATGTCATTTAGGTCATCGACGAGTAATATACCAGGTATATTCGGAAAATCTGCCACGAGGGCTGTTTTGTCTATAGCGATGAAGGAGTAAGCTTCGGTGGTGACACGCAAGGGGTTGTGTGTCGGTGGTGAGTTTGGGACAATACGATCAACCACGCAGTTTGGGAAACTAACAGCTGCGCGCACCCGGGCTCGCCACGAATCGTCGGGGAGCCGTGTCATAATCTCGTCGTGGAGCACGCTTGTGTTGCGAGTGACATTTTCGCAGGCCACGACGACGAGCGGTTTTGTTACCCCATGTTCAATGCGTGTCATAATACCGCGGCAGAGCGCTGGTGCGACATGTGGAAGTATTCCAACTCCAACAGCGGTAGTGATGATATCGGCCGCAATAATATGGTGCGTCATATCAGCTTCACTGAGGGACGATATAGCATCAACACCCGCGATGTGACGTTTTTCCTTCCCATTAGCCGACACAATGTCGATATCGTAGGCCTTTCGTTGGTTGAGGGAAGCGACAAGCGTTTCGTTGACATCGGCGAACGTGATATGAAACCCAGCTTCGGACAGCACGTCGCCAAGGAGTGCTCGGCCAATGTTTCCGGCACCAATCTGGAGAGCATGAAGGTTTGGGGTCGTGCTTGGCGTGTCCATGGGCCCATGGTAGCACACGAGGTGTTAAATGTGTGTATACTAGGATGGGTTATGCGATATTTTTACCGATTACTTATCAACACACTCATTGCGAACGTGACCACAAGTTTTTTGTGGTTTGCGCTTACGTTTTGGGTCTATTTGGAAACGAAAAACGTTTTAGCAACTGCCATACTGGGCGGAAGTTTTATGCTTATGATGGCGGCTACGGGAATGTTTTTTGGGACACTAGTAGACAAGCACAAAAAAAAGAAGATCATGGAGATTGCCTCGTTTGTCACGACCATGTCATTCGGACTAGCTGGTGTGATATTTCTGATGGTGCCAAAGGCGCTGTTGCTCACTGTTGGAGGGCCTTGGTTCTGGCTGTTTACGGTGGTCATACTCATTGGATGTATCGTAGAAAATATTCGAAACATTGCGCTTTCAACCTGCGTCACTATCATGGTGCCGGAGGAAAAGAGGGCTAACGCCAATGGTCTGGTTGGTATGGTGCAGGGGCTGGCGTTTATGGTGACATCGATATTTAGCGGATTGGCAATCGGTTACCTTGGTATGGGATGGACACTCCTTATTTCGATAGCCTTGACTGTATTTGCACTGATTGACCTGATGTTTGTGCGTATTGACGAAGATCATCTACAGCATGACCCGAATCTCACTAAGCTTGTTGACGTGCGAGGAGCTTGGAGGGCAATACGGGCCGTACCAGGACTTTTTGCACTTATCCTTTTTGCTACCTTTAACAATCTGGTAGGTGGAGTGTTTATGTCCCTGCTTGACCCATATGGCCTTACGCTCATGTCCGTGCAGGTCTGGGGGCTGGTGTATGCGGTGTCGAGCGTAGGGTTTATGATCGGCGGGGGGATTGTTGCGAAAAAAGGTCTTGGCAAGCAACCCCTAAAAGTCTTGCTGCTTGTCAACGTTGCGACAGGTCTGATAGGCGCACTCTTTACTATTCGCGAGTCGATTTTCCTTCTTGTGGGCGGTATTGTGGCCTACATGATTTTTATGCCAATTGCTGAGGCTGCCGAACAAACGACACTTCAAAAAATAGTACCGCTAGCAAAACAGGGCCGCGTGTTTGGATTTGGCCAGAGTGTCGAGGCAGCTGCTGCACCCATCACCGCATACCTCATCGGCCCAGTGGCACAATTTTGGCTGATCCCGTATATGAAAACTCCAGAAGGTCAGGCCGCCTGGGGGTGGTTGGTAGGCCAAGGAAACGCACGTGGGATTGCGCTGGTTTTTCTTGCAAGCGGCCTCGCGCTCAGTGGTCTTGCGCTCGGTGGATTCACGACAAAGTCATACCGGCAGCTTTCTAAGGCCTATAGGATGAAAACAAAGAAATCTAAAGGCGCCGTAAAAAGTTCTTTGTCGCTCTAGACACGGGCGTAGGTTGAAAGAATAGATACGTTATTCCCATTCAATTGTGCCGGGCGGCTTGCTCGTGATGTCGTAGACAACTCGGTTAATACCACGAACCTCACTGACGATACGGCTCGAGATGCGTGCCAGGAGATCGTGCGGTAATCGAGCCCAGTCGGCTGTCATCCCATCGCTGCTTGACACGGCACGAACAGCGGCAACCTGTTCGTATGTTCTCCCGTCTCCCATGACGCCAACAGCTTTGATAGGGAGGAGGACGGCAAAGAACTGCCATACTTCCGGCCGTATGGGATATTCTTCAATTTCGCTTCGTACAATCGCATCGGCCTTTTGGAGTAGCTCCACCTGTTCGGCCGATACTGCCCCCAGTATACGTATGGCCAGACCAGGACCGGGAAATGGTTGACGCTGTACGATGCTATTTGGTAATCCTAGGGATTTTCCAATGACACGCACTTCGTCTTTAAATAATTCGCGGAGTGGCTCGATGAGTTGCATGTTCATATGTTCAGGTAGACCGCCAACATTGTGGTGTGACTTTATAGTTATACTTGGGCCGTTGACCGATACCGACTCAATAACATCGGGGTATAAGGTTCCTTGCACCAGAAAATCTGCGCCGCCGGTTTTTTCTGCCTCTTCTTCAAACACAGCAATAAATTCCGCACCAATGATTTTGCGTTTTTGTTCGGGGTCTTCAATGCCGGCAAGTCTATCCAGAAAACGTTCAGCTGCCTGTACGGGCACGACATTGAGACCGATATGCTTGTAGGCTTCAAGCACCTCTTCGTATTCGCCATGACGAAGGAGACCAGTGTCAACAAATATACAGGTTTGTTGATTGCCAATGGCCCGGTTGACGAGTGTTGCTGCCACTGAACTATCGACCCCACCAGATAAGGCGCAGATAACTTTTTTCGTACCAACTTTTGCTGTAACATCGGCGATGCTCTGTTCGATGATGGCGGCAGCCTGCCAGTCGCGCTTGAAATGGGCAAGATCGATAAAGTGTTCCAGTATGGTTCGGCCGTGCTCGCTATGAGCAACTTCGGGATGAAACTGTAGCCCGTATACACGCCGATCGCTATTTTCTATGCCGCAGATAATCCCGTCATCACTTTTTGCAGTCACCTCAAATCCAGTTGGAACTGATACTACATGATCACCGTGGCTCATCCAGACGGCCGAGTGGTCGCATACTGGGGGGAGTATACTGCTTTTTGAGAGTAGCGTGAGATTTGCCTTGCCATACTCTCGGGTACTGGCTGCTTCAACCTTGCCTCCGAGGTGTAGTGTCAGGAGTTGTAGTCCGTAACAGATGCCGAGCACAGGGATGCCAAGCGTGAGCAATGCCTCGTTGAGTTGTGGTGCGTCCGGGTCATAAACTGAATTCGGTCCGCCAGAGAGGATGATAGCTTTTGGGTTTTTGTTTGTCACGTCCTCAGTGCTCGCGCCAAACGGTACGATAACGCTGTAGACACCCAGTTCACGGGCGCGACGGGCGATGAGCTGGGTGTATTGTGATCCGTAGTCAACGATGACGATACTTTCAGGGTGGCTCATTTGTAGTTGTCTCCAGGGTTCGTGATAAAGAGGTCGTGCGGATGACTTTCTGTCAGTGATGCTTGGGTAATGCGCATAAACTCAGCTTTTTCCCATAGCTCGGCTATGGTGGCTGCTCCGATATAGTACATCCCGCTTGTCACGCCTCCAACAATCTGCTCAACCAGTTGCTTGACCGTCCCGCTACAGGGTACGAGTCCCTCGACACCCTCGGCGATGAGCACGTCTCCAGTAAAGTTTTTGCCGTGGAACTCGTCCTCCGAGCTAATAGCTTTGCCGCGTTCCATAGCACCAACGCTACCCATGCCGCGGTACTCCTTGAACGCGTAGGACGTTGATCCGTTGAGGATACTGTGAAATCGTGATGGCACTTGATCGGCCGGAAGCTTGTGTGTTGCACCGGGAGATTCTTCGGTCGCAGCGAATAAACGTCCAAACATAACCGTGCTGGCTCCACCGGCAAGAGCCTTGACGACATCACCCGAATATGAAATACCACCGTCGGCAATAATTGGTACGTTATGACGGCGGGCGACAGATGCTGTGTTAAAGACGGCGGTCATCTGAGGGACACCCATGCCGCTGACAATACGAGTTGAGCAAATTGCGCCCGGGCCCATACCAACACGCAGGCCATCGACACCCGCGTCGATTAGGGCCTGCGCCCCATCGGCGGTGGCAATGCTACCAGCTATAACGTCGATATCAAAATGCTGTTTTATGTACGTCACGGCGTCGATGACTTTCTTGGCATAGCCGTGGGCTGAGTCTACAAGGATGATATCGACCCCGGCTTCAACAAGAGCCTTCACACGCTCTTCGTATCCGTTGCTGGAGCCGACAGCAGCGCCAACTTTGTAGCCTGCCGCTTTAACTCTTGCAACTTCGGCTGCCTGGTCGGGGATGGTGAGATTACGGTGAATGAACCCGAGCCCACCGAGTCGTCCTAGCGCAGTAGCCAGCGGGGCCTCAGTCACCGTATCCATGGGGGCAGAAACGATAGGACAGGTGAGGGAAATATTTTTAGTGATAAAAGTGTTTTGCGAGATGCTACTCCGTTCAAAGCCAGAGTATCCGGGCCTGATGAGTACGTCATCAAACGTAAGTGCTTGAGAGATAATTTTTTCCATGTCTTAGTTTAGCGCGGTGAACGGGGCCCTGTCAAAGGCTCCGGCTCTGCAACTAAGGCCTGATATGTCGATTTGTACACCTGCCTCTTGAGCCATTTTTTCCAGGTTTATGTTGTACTCTTTCTGTACTTTTATACTATACTCCAGTATACTAGTGTGGATATGTACAGCGCGCGTATTCACAAAATCATTGGACAGCTTGAAGCGCTCGAACGCTTGCTGAATGACGGCCGGATACCGTGCGAAAAAATGCTCCAACAAGTCAATGCCGTACAGGGTGCAATGACGTCACTGAAACGCACAATGATCGATGAATCATTTGAAAAATGCCTTGAGTCTCGTCATGCTCATAAAGAAACCAAGAAATTATTAACGAGCATACGGAGGTATTTATAATATGGCACTGTTTAATACGACCACCAAGGCAGAGTTTGATCACAAGGTACGTCAAAGCCAGAAGGTTGTGCTGGTAGATTTCTGGGCGCAGTGGTGCCCCCCATGCCGGGCCATGGCGCCGGTACTTCATGCTCTTGCAAGCGATATGGATGACACTGTGGATGTTGTCAAAGTTGACACTGAAGCATCGCGAGATAACGCCGAACTGGCGCAAGAACATGAGGTGAGAAGTATACCAAATATGGTTGTGTTCAAAGGCGGACGTGTTGTCGATACGATCATCGGTATGGTACCGCAAGCTGCACTGGAAGACATGTTGAAAAAACACGTATAATTAATAACGTGAATGAACTGCTGAAAAAAAAGCTACAGCAATTGCCGAATGACCCAGGTGTGTATTTTCATAAGAACTCTATGGGCGAGGTGATATACGTTGGTAAGGCGGCTGTGCTAAAAAACCGTGTGAGACAGTATTTTCAGAAGTCACGCTTACGCGATGCAAAAACAGATGCACTTGTCGCCGAGATCGTAGATACTGACTGGATGGTAGTTGAGAGTGAACTTGAAGCATTGTTTTTAGAAGCCGAGATGGTGCGGCGGTACATGCCGCGTTATAACATACTACTTCGTGACGACAAGGCGCTCAGTTATATACGGATAGATTATGACGACGCCTACCCGACGGTTGGAACAACTCGTCGGCCGCTTGATGATGGCGCGCGTTATTTTGGGCCATATTTCTCCCTTTATAGCGTCAAGGAAGCGTTAAAACTTTTACGGCGGATTTTTCCGTATGCAACCCGGCGGGTAGGCGGACAGAAGCGTGCATCGTTGCATTATCACCTCGGACTTGATCCAGGACTTGAGAGTGGTAAAACGAGCCTCGAAGACTACCGAAAAAACCTGCGTCGCCTGATGGCAGTGATAGAAGGGAAAAAAGGCGGTATTATGCGGGAGCTCGAAAAAGAAATGGCCGCCGCGGCGAAAGCTCGGCGCTACGAAGATGCTGCGCACCTGCGCAATCAAGTTCGCTCGCTTAGGGCGCTTGGTCAGCAAGTTGTATTTTCTGACAAGGAGTTTTTGGATATATCGAAGGACAGGGCTCTGACAGATTTAGCCGAGCTGCTTATGCTTGACCACGCGCCGGCTCGAATCGAAGGGTATGATGTGTCGCATATGTCGGGCACGAATGTTGTTGCGAGTATGGTAGTGTTTACAAATGGTGTCAGTGACAAGACTCAGTACCGAAAGTTCAAGCTATCACGGCAAATCAACGATGATGCGGGCAATATACATGAAGTGATTGCTCGTCGTCTGAGTCCAAAAGAAATGAAAGCATGGGGGGCGCCCTCGCTCATACTCATCGATGGCGGCAAGCCACAGCTTGGTGCTGCGCTACGAGCGCGGCAGGAAAGTGCTCAAGCCCATGGCGACATGATGTTTAAAACCATCCGCGGCGAACAGGCCAGTATAGAAAATATACCGATGATAGGGCTCGCGAAACGCGAAGAAGAAGTCTATGTTCATAAATTTGACTCAGGAGTAGATGTGGCATATCTCAAAACACTTATTGCTCGACCAGTGGTTGGCGTGAATGTGCGCGATGAAGGCGAGTATTTTGCCGTGAATCTACATGTTGGGCAGTATAACGCTGGGCCACATTCGAAAAACCTGCGTGGGGGTACGAGGTTGAGCCCCTACGACGACCTGATGAAACTGGTACAGCGTATACGCGACGAAAGCCATCGGTTTGCCGTAAGCTACCATACAGTATTGAAACGCACCGCTCAAACGAAGAGTATCTTGGACGATGTACCTGGGGTTGGGATGGTGACACGTAAAAAACTTATACGTGCATTTGGGAGTGCGCGTGGCGTCGAACGTGCAACCGAAGGTGAACTACAGGCAATTGTCGGAATAAAAAATGGTAAAAAACTGCATACGTTTTTACACGGCAACTCTGCTATACTAGAGACATAACTATGGGTGCACAATTTGTTGTTTTTCTTGTGAGATGGGTGCTGATGAGCATCGGGCTATGGGTTGCATCGAGGTTGCTCGGGTCAAGTTTTCAGGATACTGGTGCAACGACCGGCACCTTCTTGGCGGCCGGTCTGATACTGTCTATTGTTAACACTATCCTCAAGCCAGTCGTGGTTGTGCTGTCACTCCCGGCCATACTGCTGACACTCGGGCTTTTTATGCTCATCGTCAATGGTCTCATGGTTTACCTTGCGCTCAAGCTTGTACCTGGACTCGAAGTGACATTTTGGGGGGCGGTGTTGACCGGTATGATAATCAGTCTTATCAACTACGTCATAACTGGTATAATGGACTACAAAGGTACGCGTAAGGAGATGAAAGAACTATGAAACTATCGTTTTTGCTACAGATTGCCACCCTCGTTTCGTCGGGACTTATCATATTACTTGTACTGTTGCAGGCACGAGGGGCAAGTTTGGGCGCTGGGTTTGGTAGCTCGGGAGAGCTGTTCACGACACGCCGCGGCATCGACAAGAGCCTACATGAGGCGACAATTATTATGACGATTATTTTTGTGGGTTCGATGCTTGTAAATCTTATCTTGGCATAGGTCGGGTGCACGCGACGTGAAGGTGGTGGATGAACATGATGAACCGACCGCTCCGCGTTGGAGGCGCCTAACGCAATTTCGAGTTAATAAAACGACTATCAGGCGACGAGCGCGAAAGATAGAGCTTGCGACGCTCAAACATGCGCATCGTTTTTTGATTGGCCGATGGACGAATATTCGTGACGTTAGCCGCCACGCAGCAGGGTGGTTGGTACTCGTCGGTATGTTGATATGTATGGCGTTTGCTCAAATATTATGGTTTTCTCATAGTTATACCACAGTTGTCGCCGATAGCGGTGGGACATATGCCGAAGGATTTGTTGGACGACTCGAAACTATGAACCCACTTTTTGCCTCTACGCCGGCCGAGGTCTCAGCCTCGAAACTGATGTTTTCGAGTCTTCTTGGATACGATAGAGACAATGCTCTACGTGCCGAGGCGGCTGATTCGTGGCGTGTGAGCGGTGATGGTAAAACGTATGATGTCGTACTTCGCAAGGATATCGTATGGCATGATGGCCAAAAGTTTACGGCCAATGACGTTGTCTTTACAGTTAATCTCATGAAGGACAGTGCGGTAAGAGCGGTTCAGTATGGTAACTGGGCGGGTGTCAAAGCCGAAAAAACCGGTGATTATGCGGTACGATTTGTGCTACCGAGCGTCTATGCTCCGTTCGCGCACTCTTTGACATTTGGCATACTTCCGGAGCATATTCTCAAAAATATCGAACCATCTGACCTACGTGAAAATGAGTTTGGACGAAAGCCAGTTGGGACTGGCCCGTTCATGTTTCGCCGAGTTCAGATTATCGATCCGAGCTCGAGTCGCCTTGTGGTTCATATGGAGGCGAATGACCGATACTTCTTAGGTAAGCCCTTATTGAACCGTTTTCAGTTGCACACATATGAAACAACTGAATCACTCAAAAAGGCGTACGTAACCGGAGAAGTAACAGCTGCGTTAGGGCTCGATGCTGAACAGATACATGCTATCGCAGCAGACCGTCGACAAAATAGGGTGCCGGATACCCTTCTCAACGATGGCATGTTTGCCTTGCTCAACAACGACGTACCACTCTTTAAGGATGTTGCCGTGCGGCGCGCATTTGTCATGGCAACAAATCGTCAACAGCTTTTGAGTCGGCTGCACAATAGGGGCGTTTTGCTGGATGGACCGTTGCCGTCATCTATGGTGGGCGGTAGTACTGTTCGTCAGGAGTCATACGACGAAGCAAAAGCAGCTGCGGCTTTTGATGCAGCCGGTTGGGTGCGGGGTACAAATGGTCTGCGTGCGAAATTGGGTACGAACTTGACGGTGACGATCGTTGCCCCTGAGGGTCATGATTTTGAAGTTATGTTGAAAACACTTGCGGAGCAGTGGAGGAAGATCGGTATCGATGTTAAAACCGTTCAAGCAAAAGTAAACGAGATGGCATCGAGCTATTTGCAGCCGCGTAACTACGATATTTTACTTAATGAATATGCTTTTGGGGCTGATGCTGACGTCTATGCGTACTGGCATTCGTCTCAGGCTTCGCCCCGCGGACGCAACTTTGCGAATTATCGTTCGGGGTTGATAGACGATATATTATCGAGTGCCAAGGCCCGGCTTGAGCCGCAGCTGCGCAACGCGAAGTACCGGGCGTTTGTCGATCAGTGGGTTAAGGATGTTCCGGCCATAGCGCTATACCAGCCCTATGTTAGCTATATTGCAACCGATACCTCACACTCGTTTGACGATGCTCTGACGATAGCCGATGCCACGGCGCGTTACCGCGATATACAGCGGTGGGCCGTACAGACCCGGACGGTGATGAAAACACCTTAAGCGGTGGTTTCTCACGCCTATACTTCCGGCTTGTAACTCCTTGCATGTGGCTAGACCGCTCACAAGTCGAAAAATTTTCCCGCCATGGGCAGTTTGAGCCGACGAGAGCCCTTTTTCCCTGGTAGCTTGGTAGTCTACGTACCGCAAGAGTCAGGAATGGAGCACTCTAGGTGGCAAAGCCGCCTTGTTCCGTGCGTATACGCTCGCCATGTTCCATGGAAATATATTGACAGCTATACTACATAGCGTTACGATGTAGCGGTAGTGAGTAATGCTTTATACTAATATAAAAACGAGAGGATGACTAAACTGGAAAATCTAACTGAAATGCTCAAGGGCGTGTTAGAGGGTTGTGTTCTCGAGATTATAGATCGAGGCGACGCCTACGGATACGACATAACCCAGCAGCTCCACAGGCTTGGCTTTACAGATGTAGTCGAGGGCACAGTCTATACAATATTGGTGCGGCTCGAAAAAAATAACTTGGTCGAGATAGAGAAAAGGCTGTCAGAAATGGGTCCACCACGAAAATTGTATCGTCTGAACGTAGAGGGTCAAAAAGAATTAGCGGCATTTTGGGAAAAATGGGATTTTGTAGCATTAAGAATGAGTAAGCTAAGGAGTCTTTGAATGAACAAGTTGGTAAACGCGATCATTGGTGGCTTAGATGAGAAGAAAGCCTACAAGGCAAATGAAAAACGCGCCAAGGCTCTGCCGGGCGAATATTACACGGCATACAAAGCTATACAAAAATATGTATGGAATACATCTGGCCTTATAGCTATTCAGCCATTTATATCGCTCGTAGATTTATTTGAAGCAGCGGCGACAAGCGGAAAAACGGTCATAGAGGTGATAGGCAAAGATATTGATGCCTTCGCCGATGAATTCATCAGAGATGAGCATTCATATAAAAATCAACAGCGCAAAAAACTAAATGGCCTGTTGGACAGCGGGAAGTAGACGTATGACGTCGTGTTTACTGTGTTTGAAATGGACAGTTTTAATCTCTTTCTGAAAACCAAAAATACGCAAAAGGCGGTCGCCCTAACTGCATAC